>JANOFE010000131.1:0-3575 GCA_031413495.1 Pseudorhodobacter sp.
CGGATTTTGGCGTGCAGATGCACAGTACCGGATGCAAGCGCGTGTTCCACCTCGTCAACATCAGCGAAAGCCATGCCTTCACCGGTCATGCCTTTTCGTTCCATGGTGGCGTAATACAGGCCCAACACCATATCCTGCGATGGCACGATAATTGGTGTGCCGTTGGCGGGCGAGAGCACGTTGTTCGTGGACATCATCAGAACGCGGGCTTCAAGCTGTGCTTCCAACGACAGCGGCACGTGAACCGCCATCTGGTCGCCGTCGAAGTCAGCGTTGAAGGCCGCGCAGACCAAGGGGTGTAGCTGAATCGCTTTACCTTCGATCAGGATCGGTTCAAACGCTTGGATGCCCAGACGGTGCAGGGTTGGTGCACGGTTCAGCAGAACCGGGTGTTCGCGGATCACTTCATCCAGGATATCCCACACTTCGGGACGTTCCTTTTCCACCAGCTTTTTCGCCTGCTTCACGGTCGAAGACAGACCTTTGGCTTCAAGGCGCGAGTAGATGAACGGCTTGAACAGTTCCAGCGCCATCTTCTTTGGCAGACCGCACTGGTGCAGCTTCAATTCCGGCCCGGTCACGATAACCGAACGACCCGAGAAGTCGACGCGCTTGCCAAGCAAGTTCTGACGGAAGCGGCCTTGTTTGCCTTTCAGCATGTCGGACAGCGATTTCAGCGGTCGCTTGTTGGTGCCGGTGATCACGCGGCCACGACGGCCGTTATCAAACAGCGCATCAACCGCTTCTTGCAGCATCCGCTTTTCGTTGCGCACAATGATATCGGGCGCGCGCAGTTCAATCAGCCGCTTCAAACGGTTGTTGCGGTTGATGACGCGGCGATAGAGATCGTTCAGATCAGACGTCGCAAAACGGCCTCCATCCAACGGCACCAAGGGGCGCAGTTCTGGCGGGATTACCGGCAGCACGGTCAGGATCATCCATTCCGGGCGGTTGCCGGATTCAAGGAACGATTCCACGATCTTCAAACGCTTGATGATCTTCTTTGGCTTCAATTCGCCGGTTGCTTCGCGAAGGTCTTCGCGCAACTGGGTGGCAGTCGAATCCAGATCAATCGCGGCCAGCATTTCACGGATGGCTTCAGCGCCGATATTGGCGGTGAAGGCATCTGCGCCATACTGGTCTTGCGCATCAAGGAATTCTTCTTCGGTCATCAACTGGCCGTAGACCAGATCGGTCAGGCCGGGTTCGATAACGACGTAGTTTTCAAAGTAAAGAATGCGTTCCAAATCCCGCAGCGTCATGTCCAGCATCAGGCCGATGCGGCTTGGCAGCGATTTCAGGAACCAGATGTGGGCGACGGGGGCGGCCAATTCGATATGGCCCATCCGTTCGCGGCGCACCTTTTGCAGGGTGACCTCCACGCCACATTTTTCGCAGACAACGCCGCGATATTTCATGCGTTTGTATTTGCCGCAGAGGCATTCGTAATCCTTGATCGGGCCAAAGATACGCGCGCAGAACAGACCGTCCCGTTCTGGTTTGAACGTGCGGTAGTTGATGGTTTCCGGCTTTTTGATCTCACCAAAAGACCAAGACAAAATCCGCTCTGGCGAGGCCAGAGAGATCTTGATTTCGTCAAAGGTCTTGACGGGGGCAACCGGGTTGAACGGGTTGGTCGAGAGTTCCTGGTTCATTTCATTTTCCTTGAAAGGGGGCGCGGGGGGCAAGCCGGGCTAAAGCCCGGCCTACAGGGGCCGTAGGGCGGGCTTCAGCCCGCCATCCGGTCACTCCTCCTCCGCATCCAGGAGTTCCATGTTAAGGCCAAGGCCACGCACTTCCTTCACCAGAACGTTGAACGATTCCGGGACACCTGCCTCGAAATTGTCTTCGCCCTTGACGATGGATTCGTACACCTTCGTGCGGCCTGCCACATCGTCCGACTTCACGGTCAGCATCTCTTGCAGGGTGTAGGCGGCACCGTAGGCTTCAAGGGCCCAGACCTCCATTTCCCCAAGACGCTGGCCACCGAACTGCGCTTTACCACCCAGCGGTTGCTGGGTCACAAGGCTGTATGGCCCGGTGGAACGTGCGTGCAGCTTGTCATCCACCAAGTGGTGAAGTTTCAGCATGTACTTCACGCCAACGGTGACGGGACGCGCGAATTGCTCGCCCGAGCGGCCATCGAACACGATGCTTTGACCAGACTCGTTAAAGCCCGCACGACGAAGGGCGTCGTTCACATCGGATTCTTTCGCGCCGTCAAACACCGGCGTCGCGATTGGCACACCTTTGGTGACGTTGCCCGCAAGTTCCAGCAGGTCGGTATCGTTGCGGTCTGCGAACGCATCTTGATACGTCTCGTCACCGTAGGCCAGTCGCACGGCATCCCGTACCGGTGTCATGTCACCCGAACGACGATAGTCTTTCAACGCATCGTCTATCTTGATGCCAAGGCCACGTGCGGCCCAGCCCATGTGGGTTTCCAGAATCTGGCCGACGTTCATCCGGCTGGGAACGCCCAGCGGGTTCAGAACGATGTCAACGGCGGTGCCATCTGCCAAGAACGGCATGTCTTCGATCGGCACCACTTTGGACACAACGCCCTTGTTGCCATGACGCCCGGCCATTTTGTCGCCCGGTTGCAGCTTGCGCTTTACCGCCACGAACACCTTGACCATCTTCATCACACCGGGGGGCAGATCGTCGCCGCGACGGACCTTTTCAACCTTGTCATCGAACCGGTTGTCCAGCGCACGTTTTTGCGCCTCATACTGGTCGTGCAGGGCTTCGATGTCTTTCGCATCAGACTCGTCGGCAAGCGCCAACTGCCACCACTGGCCGCGCGACAGCGTGCCCAGCAGCTCTTCGTCGATCTTTGATCCTGACTTGGTGCCTTTCGGCCCTTTGACAGCAACCTTGCCCATGACCAGCGTTTTCAGGCGGGAATAGATGTTCCGTTCCAAAATCGCCAACTCATCGTCGCGGTCACGCGCCAGACGTTCAACCTCTTCACGCTCAATTTGAAGCGCACGTTCGTCCTTGTCCACACCGTGGCGGTTGAACACGCGCACTTCTACAATCGTGCCATATGCACCGGGCGGCAGACGCAGCGATGTATCCCGCACGTCGGATGCTTTTTCACCAAAGATGGCGCGCAGCAGCTTTTCTTCTGGCGTCATTGGCGATTCACCCTTGGGGGTGATTTTGCCAACCAGAATATCGCCCGGCACCACATCGGCGCCGATATAGACGATGCCCGCTTCATCCAGATTGCGCAGGGCTTCTTCGCCCACGTTCGGAATATCGCGGGTGATTTCCTCTGGCCCCAGTTTCGTATCGCGAGCCGCCACTTCGTATTCTTCGATATGGATCGAGGTGAACACGTCATCGCGCAAAATGCGTTCCGAAATCAGGATCGAATCTTCATAGTTGTAGCCATTCCACGGCATGAAGGCGACGATGATGTTCCGGCCAAGGGCCAGTTCGCCCATGTCGGTGCAGGGGCCATCGGCCACCACTTCGCCGCGCGTCACGGTATCGCCCACCTTCACCAGCGGGCGCTGGTTGATGCAGGACGATTGGTTTGACCGCTTGAATTTGCGCAGACGGTAGAT
>JANOFE010000132.1:0-19781 GCA_031413495.1 Pseudorhodobacter sp.
CCGCCCTGTTTTCGTTGCAGCGCGATCAAGGGATCGTGCGCAGGTCCTCGAGTTCGGGCTCGACGCGGGGCGGGCCGCCTCCGTAGGTTGAGAGCTTGGGCTTGATGATGGCGTCGATGAGTGAGCCGGGGGCGATTGAGGCGGCGCGGTGGCCCCAGTTCCAGCCGACGATGCGCATGGGGGGCGCGCCGCGGCGCTGAGGGTCTGCCACCTGGATGGACAGGTGCTTGGCCCCGGCGCCGAGCGTGCTCGGGCGCGTGGCGATGCGGATGCAGCGATTGTTGCGGCATCCCACCAGATCGAGGGCCGCTTTGAGGTCGGCGGTCAGGAACATTTCTACCTTGAGGGCCAGATTGCCATGGCCCTGCCGCAGGAAGGCGGCGATATGGTGGTGCATTCGTCCACCCAGCACCCGTCAGAAATACAGCACAAAGTGGCGCATGCCCTGCACCTGCCAATGAGCGCTGTGCGGGTTGAAGTGCGCCGGATGGGCGGCGGTTTTGGCGGTAAGGAAAGCCAAGGCAACGCGTTGGCGATTGCTTGCGCTATAGCGGCGCGCGACACCGGGCGGCCCTGCAAGATGCGCTACGACCGCGATGACGATATGATGATCACCGGCAAGCGGCACGATCTGCGCATCGCCTACCGCGCTGGGTTTGATGCAGCGGGTTTGGTGCAAGGCGTTGAATTTACGCATCTGTTCCGGTGCGGTTGGAGCATGGATTTATCGCTGCCGGTGGCTGACCGCGCGATGTTGCATGCCGACAACGCATATTTTCTACCGAATATTCGCATTGAAAGTCACCGTCTGAAAACCAACACGCAAAGCGCCACGGCCTACCGTGGGTTTGGCGGCCCGCAGGGGATGATCGGGATTGAGCGGGTGATGGACCATATCGCCTTTGACTTGGGCCTGGAGTCGCTGGCGGTGCGGCGTGCGAATTTCTATGCCGCGATGGCGGATGTCCAGAATGCCTCCGGCGGGAGTATTTTGCCGAAGAAAAAGCCGCAAACCACGCCCTATCATATGCCGGTTGAGGATTTCATCGGTGATCAAATGGTGGACGCCTTGGCGAAAAGCGCCGACTACACCGCGCGCCGCGCCGAAATTGCAGCCTGGAACGCCGCCTCGCCGATACTGAAACGCGGGATCGCTTTGACGCCGGTAAAATTTGGGATTTCGTTTACTCTTACCCAGTACAATCAGGCCGGTGCCTTGGTGCATGTCTACCAGGATGGATCAATCCATCTGAATCATGGTGGCACCGAAATGGGCCAGGGTCTGTTCCAAAAAGTGGCGCAGGTGGCGGCGGGGGTATTCGGGGTGGATGCGGGCTTGGTGAAAATCACGGCAACGGATACTGCCAAGGTGCCCAATACATCGGCCACCGCAGCATCGTCAGGGTCAGATCTGAACGGTATGGCGACCCAAGCCGCCTGCGAGACGATCCGCGCGCGAATCGCAGACCACCTGGCGGCCAAACATCAGGCCGATCCGGCGCAGGTTGTCTTCGTCGAAGGTCGCGTTGCCGTTTCCGGGGCCAATTACAGTTTCGCCGAGGTCGCCTTGATGGCCTATCAAGCGCGGATTTCCTTGTCGGCAACAGGATTTTATTCCACCCCGAAAATCACCTGGAACCGCGCTAAGGGTGAGGGCCGCCCTTTCTTGTATTTCGCCTATGGTGCCGCCGTGACCGAAGTGGTGATCGACACGCTGACAGGCGAAAACCGCATCCTTCGTGCGGATATTTTGCATGATACCGGAACCTCGCTGAACCCCGCGATTGATATTGGCCAGATCGAGGGGGCTTATGTGCAGGGGGCGGGCTGGCTGACCACCGAAGAACTGGTTTGGGATGCCAAGGGTGCGTTGCGCACCCATGCCCCCAGTACCTATAAAATTCCCGCCTGTTCGGATCGCCCGCGCGCCTTCAACGTCGCCCTATGGGATCAGCCGAACCCTGAAGATACGGTTGGCAAATCCAAAGCGGTGGGTGAGCCGCCGTTTATGCTTGGCATATCCGCGTTTTTCGCTTTGTCGGACGCTGTGGCAGCGGCGGGGAACGGATCAACCTACCCCGCCCTTGATGCCCCCGCCACGCCGGAACGCGTTCTGGCCGCCGTGCAAAGGCAGCACAATGTTTGACCGGGATGCGCTTCACAATGCGGTTCTTCGGCATGGCACAGTGGCCCGCGTGGTGATCGCGGCCTTTGACGGATCATCACCGCGCGAGGTTGGGGCGGCGATGTTGGTTTGGGCAGATGGCCAATCCGGCACGATCGGTGGCGGCGCGTTGGAATGGCAGGCCACTTGCGACGCACGTGCACTGCTTGCAGGTGGTGGCAAGACGCGACTTGACCGGGTACCTCTTGGTCCGACGCTCGGCCAATGTTGTGGTGGGGCGGTGACGTTGTTGACCGAGGTTTATGATGCGAAATCAGTTGCCGCTTTGCCAACTGATGTCATCGCGCGTGCGACCGATGGCCGCGAAATGCCGCTGTCAGCCAAACGCTTGCTGGGCCAGGCACGGGGCATGGGCACAACGCCGCTGCCGCACCTGCTGCAAGGCTGGTTCATTGAGCCCGTATCCCGCCCTGAGCGACAGCTTTGGGTCTGGGGGGCGGGGCATGTGGGGCGGGCGCTTGTTGGCGTTCTTGCCCCGCTTCCTGACCTTGCCATCACATGGGTCGATGTCGGCCTTGACCGTTTCCCCGATACCATTCCATCCAACACCCGAGCGCTGCCGGTGCAAAACCCGGCGGATGCGGTTTCCCTTGCGCAGCCCAATGCCGAACATCTGATCCTGACCTATTCCCACGCTTTGGACCTTGATCTATGCCATCACCTGCTGACGCACGGCTTTGCCAGCGCCGGGTTGATTGGGTCGGCCACCAAATGGGCGCGCTTTCGGTCAAGACTTGCGGCGCTTGGGCATACGACTGCCCAAATCGCCCGTATTCAGTGCCCCATCGGTGACCCCGCGCTTGGCAAGCATCCACAGCAAATTGCCATCGGGGTTGCCACCTCGTTTATTCGCCAAACCCACCAAGCCATAACCCGACAGGAGACTGCGCTATGACAAGCGATGCTCGCCCGATATTATTGGCGGTGGAAGGTGTGACCAAGGGCTACCCCGGTGTGGTCGCTAATTCCGATGTGTCGTTTTCCATCAGGGAAGGCGAAGTGCACGCCCTACTCGGTGAAAATGGCGCGGGCAAATCAACGCTGGTGAAGATGATCTATGGGCTGGTTAAGCCGGATAGCGGCCGCATGCAACTGCGCAGTGCCGCTTACGCCCCGCACGAGCCGCGCGCTGCCCGTGCGTCTGGCGTGGCCATGGTGTTTCAGCATTTCAGTCTGTTCGAGGCGTTGAATGTCGCCGAAAACGTCGCCCTTGGCATGGAAAAACCGCCCGCTATGGGGGCGCTGGCCGCCAAGATCACCGAGGTTAGCAACGCTTACGGGCTGCCTTTGGACCCTGCCCGCATGGTCGGTGATCTGTCGGCGGGGGAACGCCAGCGGGTAGAGATTATTCGCTGTCTGCTGCAAGACCCCAAGCTGTTGATCATGGACGAGCCTACCAGCGTTTTGACCCCGCAAGAGGTTGAAATACTGTTCAAAACCCTGCGGCAATTGTCATCCGAAGGTACGGCAATTCTGTATATCAGCCACAAGTTGGAGGAAATTCGCGCGCTATGTGACGAGGCAACGATCCTGCGGCGTGGCAAAGTTGTGGCCACTTGCACCCCGCGCGACCGCACTGCGCGCGAGATGGCGGAATTGATGGTGGGCGCGGTTTTGACGCCGCCAGAACGCGGTGCGCCCAAGGAATGGCCGGATGCCAAGGCGGCGTTGGAGGTGACAGCGCTTTCGGTCAACTCGCCCATCCCCTTTGGCACGTCGTTGAAAAGCGTCAGCTTTTCTGTGCGGCGCGGCGAGGTGTTGGGCATCGCCGGGGTTGCGGGCAACGGGCAGGATGAATTGCTGCTGGCGCTGTCGGGCGAAGTTAAATCCGCCCCCGATATGGTGCAAAGTTTTGGGGTGCCGCTGGGCAGGCACGGCCCCAACCAACGCCGGGAATTGGGCTTTGTGTCCGCCCCCGAAGACCGCTTGGGCCATGCCGCAGCGCCCGACATGAGCCTTGTTGAAAACGCCTTTCTGACAGGAACCATCCGCAAAGGGCTGACCAAATCGGGCTTTATTGACTGGGGCGCATCGCGGACCTTTGCCGAAGAGGTCATCGCCGAATATGACGTCCGCACGCCGGGGTCTGGCGTTGCAGCACGCGCGCTGTCTGGTGGGAATTTGCAGAAATTCGTCATCGGGCGCGAACTGTCGCAAAGCCCCGATGTGATTGTGATCAACCAACCCACATGGGGTGTCGATGCGGCGGCGGCAGCTGCCATCCGGCAATCCATTTTGAACCGCGCGTCGGGCGGTGCCGCTGTGGTGGTGATCAGCCAGGATCTTGATGAACTTCTGGAAATATCCGACCGGTTTGCGGTGCTGAACGAAGGGCGGCTGACCACGCCGCGCCCGGTGAAGGGCCTGACGATAGATGAGATCGGCCTGATGATGGGCGGTGCCCACGGGATGGAGGTTTCCCATGTTTAGGTTAGAAAAACGCCCCTCGCCGTCGCGCTTTTGGCAGGCTGCAACGCCGGTGGTGGCCGTAATCCTGACCATGATTGCGGGCGGTATCATGTTTGCGATCTTAGGCAAAAACCCGGTCGAGGCGATACGGACCATTTTCTGGGATCCACTGTTCAACGAACAATTCGCCGCCTATTCGCGGCCACAACTGCTGGTGAAAGCGGGGCCATTGATCCTGATTGCGGTGGGCCTGTCCTTGGGTTTCCGGGCGGGTATCTGGAACATCGGGGCCGAGGGGCAGTATATCATGGGCGCCATTTTTGGCGCTGGCGTTGGCCTTGCGTTTTACCCGATGGAGGCGATTTATATCTTCCCCTTGATGGTGCTTGCGGGGGCTTTTGGTGGCTGGCTGTGGGCGATGATTCCCGCGATTTTGAAGACCCGGTTCAACACCAATGAAATCCTTGTGTCGCTGCTGCTGGTCTATGTGGCGCAGAACATCTTGGCCTCTATGTCGTTGGGGTTATTGCGCAATCCCGAAGGTGGCGGGTTTCCGGGATCGCGCAATCTGGGGCAATATCCGTCTGCGGCGAACCCCGAACTGATCACGGGCACGGGCATGCATTGGGGCGTAGTTGCGGCCTTCATGGCGGTGATTGCAGGGTATATCCTGCTGCAACGCCACATCCTTGGCTTTCAGATCAAGCTGGCAGGTCAAGCCCCCCGCGCCGCCCGTTTTGCAGGGGTTAACCCGGTCAGCCTGACAGTCCTGTGCATGGGTATTTCCGGCGCTTTGGCAGGCCTTGCAGGTGTATTCGAAGTGTCCGGACCCGCAGGCCAGATCAGCATCGACTTTAATGTTGGCTACGGCTTTACCGCCATCATCGTGGCCTTCCTTGGCCGCTTGAACCCAATCGGCATCCTGCTGGCGGGGCTGTTGATGGCGCTGACGTATATTGGTGGCGAGCTGGCGCAATTCATGCTGGGTCTGCCATCGGCGGCCATTCAGGCCTTTCAGGGGATGCTGCTGTTTTTCCTGCTGGCGGTTGATCTTTTGTCGAACTACCGCATCCGCACTTTCTTTGGGACTGGCGCAGCATCTGGCAAACCAACGGGAGCCAAATAATGGATCTTTCCGCAATCAACCCCGCCGTTCTGATCGCATCCCTGATGGTGGCATCTGTGCCGATCTTGCTTGCGGCCATCGGGGAACTGGTAGTCGAAAAGGCAGGCGTTCTGAACCTCGGGGTTGAGGGGATGATGATCATGGGCGCGGTCATGGGTTTTGCAACAGCCGTGGAAACCGGAAGCCCGATCCTTGGGTTTGTCGGCGGCGCGGTTGGCGGGGCGGCACTTAGCCTGATCTTTGCGTTCCTTACCCAAACGCTGCTCGCAAACCAAGTGGCCACCGGACTTGCGCTAACCCTGTTCGGCCTTGGCTTGTCGTCGCTGATTGGCCAAGGCTATGTCGGCATCAAGCCGCCCTTGACCGGGGCGGTGCCGTTTGGCCCGCTGTCAGATATCCCGGTTCTGGGCCGCATCCTGTTCAGCCATGATTGGATGGTCTATGCGTCCATCGCCATCATCGCCGCCGTTTGGGCGGTGCTGAAATACACCCGTACCGGCCTGATCCTGCGGGCAGTAGGTGAAAACCACGATGCCGCGCATGCGCTTGGCTATAAGGTGCGGCGCATCCGGCTGCTGGCCATCATGTTCGGCGGGGCAATGGCGGGGCTTGGCGGGGCCTATGTTTCCCTGATCCGCGTGCCGCAATGGACGGATGGCATCACCGCCGGTGCTGGCTGGATCGCCCTTGCAATCGTGGTCTTTGCCAGCTGGAAGCCATGGCGCGTGTTGATCGGTGGCTATCTTTTTGGCGGTATCACCGTGCTACAGCTTAATTTGCAGGCAGCAGGGGCCTCTATCCCTGTGGAATACTTGTCGATGTCACCGTATCTGATAACCATCCTTGTGCTGGTGATCATGTCCTCTGGTAAGGGTGCACGGTCGCTGAACGCGCCCGCCGCCTTGGGCCAGAATTTCCATGCCTCACGCTGACAGAAATCGGCGGAGGCCAACAATCAACCGGGGCGGCCACCGCCCCACAACGGGGAGACTATAATGTTCAGAAGAACCCTTCTTACCACCGCCGCCCTTGGGCTAGGCATGGCCTTCGGCACCACGGCGATGGCGCAAGACAAAACCAAGGCCTGCTTTGTCTATGTCGGCCCGGTTGGTGATGGCGGCTGGACCTACCAGCACGATCAAGGCCGTCTGGCGGTTGAGGCCGCTTATGGCGACAAGGTTGAAACCGTGTTTCAGGAAAACGTGCCAGAAGGCGCTGATGCCGAACGCGTGCTACGCAAATGGCGCTGTCAGGCTGCAACATCATCTTCACCACGTCGTTTGGCTATATGGACCAGACCAATGCCGTTGCCGCGAAATTCCCGGACGTGAAGTTTGAACATGCAACCGGGTTCAAGCGCGATTCTGCCAACGTATCCACCTACAACGCGCGCTTTTACGAAGGCCGCGCTGTCATGGGTACGATTGCAGGCCGGATGACCAAATCGAACAAAATCGGTTATATCGGGTCGTTCCCGATCCCCGAAGTGATCCAAGGCATCAACTCCAGCTATATCCACGCCAAGAAAGTGAACCCCGATGTCACCATTTCGGTGGTCTGGGCCTACACATGGTTTGATCCGGCAAAAGAGGCGGACGCCGCCAAAGCCCTGATTGAACAAGGCGTTGACGTGATCTTGCAGCACACTGATTCCACCGCACCGCTGGCAGAAGCCGCCAAAACACCGGGCGTTATCGGCTTTGGTCAGGCGTCTGATATGGCCGAATACAAACCGGCACCGCGCGTATCGGCCATTATCGACAACTGGGCACCCTACTATGTTGCGCGCGTAGGTGCAGTGATCGACGGCACTTGGGCACAGCAAGACAGCTGGGAAGGCATTGCCAGCGGCGAAGTGGAAATTGGTGAGATTACCGACGCCATACCAGCCGAGGTAAAGGCCGAAGCCGAAGCTTTGGCAGCATCCATTGCTGGCGGCACTTACCACCCGTTCACCGGACCATTGAACAAACAGGACGGATCGGTTTGGCTGGCGGACGGTGCTGTTGCCAATGACGGAGAATTGGCTGGCATGGGCTTCTATGTCGAAGGCATCACCGGCGATATTCCGAAGTAACGACATTCCGCTGTTGAATTGGAAAAGGCCCGGCATACCGCCGGGCCTTTTTTTCATTGTACGGTCAAAAAATCAACCAAAGCGCGGGAAACCCCATGGCTGTATTTGCATCAAACCCAAACAAACTGTTTCCAAAAACGCAAAAAGGAATCCGCAAACGCGCGACTACTAAATACAATTATGGGTTGTATTACCTGCAAACTTCGAAACAATCTGACGGCAAATTCAACTCAGGGTATAAGCATGTTCACCATTGAGCGCAAATTATCGCCCTCAGCAACGCCTCGAAGCGTATCCGTTCCGCAGCGGAACGGTTAAAAACATGGTGAAAACAAGGCGCTCCGCAGGCGCCGCTGTGCTGGAAAAGGTCAAAGGCCTTTCACATGACGCTGTTTTCCACTATTCGTGCGCTCTGTGTTTTAAGTGCGATTTGCCTAACAAGTTAAGGATGTAACGATGAAACTTAGTATCAAGGCCCTACTCGGTGCTGCAGCAATTGTTTCTGCTTTGGCCACTGCGCCGACCCACGCTGCCACCATGGATGTAGCGGCACAACACCCCTCAGTCTTTGGCGATGCGACAGGTGCCAATCAATGGTATGTCGGCGTCAGCTATACCAATGGTACCCAAACCCGCCGCAACGTGGCCGCTGGTGCGTTTCGCCTGAAGGGCACCGATGAAAATGGCGTTGTGTCCAACTTTATGGCGTTTTGCCTGTCGCCCTTCGAATGGCTTCGCCTGCCGCTGCAATATACCGTTGGCTCGGATCTGTCTTCGACGGTCGTAAGCCGCCTCTCGTCGCTTGCCAATGGCGCTTGGGACAAGATTGTTGATCGCCACACCGCTGCTGCATTCCAACTCGCTGCTTGGGAAATCGTAAGCGAGCGTCCCGAAAACAATCTCAACATCACCCGTGGTCTGTTTCGCGTCACCGCGATCAACTCGCACACGGCAGGCGGCATTGCGCAAAATTGGCTTAGCAATGTGCAAGCCAACTCTTTCGCCAATGGCCTGAAAGACATCACAATCCTGTCTGCCGACAATACCCAAGATCTGTTGACGGCTGATCTGCCGCCAGCCCCTGTGCCACTGCCGGGTGCCGCTGGTCTGATGGTGCTGGCTTTGTTTGCACTTGGTGGGGCGGCAAAGGCGCGCCGTACCTGACACCGGGCTGTTCACGCCGCGAACAGGGGAATGGGCCCAGATATAATCCGGGCCTTTTCCTTTTTCTGCGGCCATGACACTCTGCCCCAATGACGATAGATTTTCTCATCATCGGCGGCGGTATTGCAGGTATTTCAGCAGCGGCACGGCTTGCCCCACATGGCACCGTTATGGTGCTTGAAGGCGAGGCCGCCCTTGCGCACCACGCCTCTGGCCGGTCAGCCGCACTTTATGAACCGCATTACGGCCCGCCCCCGATTGTCGAATTGTCGCTTGCATCAGATGCCTATTTTCGCGCGGCCAACAACGTGCTGTCACGACGCGGCATGATGATCCTTGCAAGTGCCGATGATCGCGCATCGTTTGATCATGATGCAGATAGCATGAACTTGACCCGCATCACCCCCGATGATGCCAAAGCGCTTGTGCCTATCCTTAACACCGATGCAGTGGCCTATGCCGCCCACGCAGACCATGCGTGGGACATCGACACTGATCTGCTGCTGCAAGGCTTCGCCCGCGAAGCGCGCAGCCATGGCGGGAAGATCATCACGGATGCCCGCGTCACTGCCATTGCAAGAACAGTCGCAGGGTGGCGCGTGACCACATCTTCGGGCGATTACACCGCCAAAACCCTGATCAACGCCGCTGGTGCATGGGTGGACGAAATAGCCAAACTGGCAGGCATCGCCCCCCTTGGCTTTACCCCCTTTCGCCGGTCCATGGCCCGCCTGCCCGCCCCCGGTGGCCATGATGTTTCAAACTGGCCCATGATCTTTGGCGCGGGCGAGACATGGTATGCCAAACCCGATGCAGGGGCGCTGATCGTGTCGCCCGCCGAAGAACATGCGATGCCGCCGCATGATGCCTGGGCCGACGATATGGTTTTGGCCGAAGGTCTGGCCCGCTACGAAGAAATGATGACAGAACCGGTCACCCGCCTGCTGTCGAACTGGGCGGGCCTGCGCACATTTTCGCCGGACCGGGTGTTGGTTATCGGGCCCGACTCCGTTGATCCCGCCTTTTTCTGGCTGGCAGGCCAAGGCGGTTATGGGTTTCAATCCTGTCCCGCCGCCAGCCAACTTGCCGCCGACCTGATCACTGGGGCCAAACCCGATGCCTCTGCTTCGCTGATCGCGGCACTGTCACCGGGGCGCTTCACATGACCCTGCGTCTGCCAGACAGCGGTGCTGATATTTCCATCGACGGGCGGCGTCATGCGCCATCGGCCCTGCGTAACCAAGACCCCATCCTTGCGGTGCTGCAGGCCGAAGCGCCAGCAAGCGGCAAGCTGCTGGAAATCGCCTCCGGGTCTGGCCAACATGCCGCCGCTGGGGCAGCGGCCCTGCCCGGCCTGATCTGGCAACCCAGTGACGCCAACCCCGACAATCTGACCTCGATCAACGCATGGCGGGCGCATGATCCGCAGCCCAACCTGCGCGCTGCTGTGGTGCTGGATGCGGCCTTGCCCGGCTGGTCAGTCCAATGGCCAGCACAGGATATTGTTTTGATCATCAACCTTCTGCACCTTATCCCGGCTGACATGGCCGCCGCCATCCTATCCGAAGCCGCATGCGCGCTATCGCCTAAGGGCAAGCTGATGGTCTACGGCCCTTTCCTGAGGGGTGGCCAAACCACATCCGATGGTGACGCCGCGTTTGACGCCAGCTTGCGTGCACAAGACCCAAGCATTGGCTACAAAGATCTGGCCTGGGTGCAGGCGCAATTCGGGGCGGCGGGCCTTAACTCGCGCATCACACCAATGCCCGCCAACAACCTGATGCTGGTGGGTCAGCCAAGATAGGACTGCGCAATATCCTGCCCACACTGCCATTTGCGCCGTGACACGCAGCCCACATTGGATCACCGTTTCCATCACACCCAACAGCAGGCAAGTACCCTATGCAGCCATGGCGATTTTTCCTGCTTCTGGCGGTGCTGACCGGACTTCTGGCATCCTGCGGCGCACGCCAGTCATCGCAAGACATGGCCCAAACGCCCGCTGTGCGCGCGGCAAAGTTTGGCGATGCTGACCCTGTCAATTTCCCCGGCCGCAACCCGCAATCCTATGCCGTGCAAGGCATTGATACCGCCCGCTATCAGGGTGCGATTGACTGGCGTGAAGCGGCCAATGCCGGTGTGTCTTTTGCTTTTCTGAAGGCGACGGAAGGTGGCGATGGCTTTGACCCGGCCTTTGCCGAAAACTGGCGGGGTGCGGCGCAAGCGGGCATTCCGCGCGGGGCGTATCACTTTTTCTACTGGTGCCGACCCGCCGCCGAACAGGCGCGCTGGTTCATCCGGCATGTCCCCCGCAGCGCAGGCGCGTTGCCCCCGGTGCTTGATCTGGAATGGACGCCGTTTTCCCCCACCTGCACTCTGCGGCCCAATGCAGCCACGGTGCGGGCAGAGGCGCAGATTTTTCTCACCATGCTGGAGCGCCACTATGGCCAGCGCCCGATCATCTACACCTCGCCAGAGATTTACCAAGACGCGCAACTTTCCCGTCTGACGGGTTATGAATTCTGGCTCCGATCCACCGCTGACCGCCCTTCCAACACCTATCCGGGGCAAGCCTGGACCTTCTGGCAATATTCCAGCACCGGATTGGTGCCGGGAGTAGGTGGCAAAACCGACCTCAACGCCTTTGCGGGATCAAAGGCCGATTGGGCAGCATGGTTGGCGGCGCGGGCGCGCTGATAGTGTCAGCACCAAAAAATTTTCGTACGAAAATTTTTCTCTCGCGCTTAGCCATCTACCCTGATCCGCGCGTTGCTGGGGTCGAACGGGCTGTCTTCCACCACCGTCACATCCCACAACTGTCGCTGCATCCGCACCTGCATCTTGGTGCCAACCTCGGCCAAATCGGCCCGCACATAGCCCATGCCGATTTGCTTGCCGAACCCCACAGACCAGCCCCCAGATGTCAGACGACCGATCTTTTGCCCGTCCACCACCAACGCCTCTTTGCCCCATGGGTCGGCATCAGATGGCCCGTCAATCAGCACCGTCACGCATTTCGAACGGATGCCAACGGCCAGCATCGCGGCCTTGCCCTGAAAATCTTTGCTCAGGTCAACAAATCGGTCCAGCCCCGCCTCCAGCGGCGTAGCATCACGGCCAAGTTCGGTGCCGAATGCGCGATACGATTTCTCCTGCCGCAGCCAGTTTTGCGCCCGCGCTCCGACCAGCTTCATGCCATGCTTTGCCCCCGCCGCCATCAACTGATCCCAAAGATAGCGCTGCATTTCAATCGGGTGGTGCAATTCCCAACCAAGTTCGCCCGTATAGGCCACGCGGATTGCGTTCACCGGGCACATACCGAGTTCGATCTTGCGTGCAGATAGCCACGGGAACCGCTTGTTCGACAAAGCCGTCGATGGGTCTGCATCCTTGATCAGTTCGGCCAGAATCTTGCGGCTGTTTGGCCCGGCAATGGCGAAGACACCCCATTGCGTGGTGACATCGTGAATGTCGATATGCCCGAACTCTGCCGCTTTATCCGCCGCGCATTTGCGCATGTAATCGGCATCATAGGCCGTCCACGCGCCTGCAGAGACCAGGTAGTAATCATCTGGGCCGTTTCTCACGATGGTATATTCCGTGCGTGTGGTGCCGGTCGGCGTCAAGGCATAGGTCAGGTTGATCCGGCCCACCACTGGCAGCTTGTTGGTGGTGAACCAATCAAGAAACGCCGTCGCCCCCGCCCCGCGCACGATGTGCTTGGTGAAAGCTGTCGCATCAATCAGCCCCGCCGTGCTGCGCAAAGCCTCCGCCTCGGCCTTCGCGTATTGCCACCAATCACCACGCCGGAAGGATCGGCTGTCGTGGTCGAAATTGTCTGGCGCACCGATAGGGCCATAGTAATTCGGGCGTTCCCAGCCATTCACTTGGCCCATCTGCGCACCAAGGGCGATTTGCCGATCATAGACAGGGGCGGTGCGCAAAGGCCGGGCTGCGGGGCGTTCTTCGTCCGGGTGATGCAGAATGAACACGTGGTCATAGCATTCCTCGTTCTTCCTCGCCGCATATTCCGTGGTCATCCATGACCCGAACCGCTTGGGGTCCAGCGATGCCATGTCAATCTCGGCCTCGCCGTTCACCATCATCTGCGCGAGGTAATACCCCGTGCCCCCCGCCGCCGTGATGCCGAAACTAAACCCCTCCGCCAGCCACATATTGCGCAGGCCGGGTGCCGGGCCCACCAGCGGGTTGCCATCGGGCGTATAGCAGATCGGACCGTTGAAATCGGCCTTCAGCCCCACCGTTTCGGAACTGGGCAGGCGGTGGATGAACGACATATACTCGCCCTCGATCCGTTCCAGATCCAGCGGGAACAGATCGGCGCGGAAGCTGTCTGGCACGCCATATTCAAACCGCGCAGGCGCACCCTTTTCGTAGGGGCCTAAAATCCAGCCGCCACGTTCTTCGCGCACATACCATTTCGCATCAGCATCCCGCAGAACCGGGTGTTCCAGGTTGGTTTTGCGGTATTCCACCAGCGCCGGGTCGGGCTCAGTGACAATATACTGGTGTTCCACCACCACGGCAGGCGTCTTGATCCGCAGCAGTTTCGCCGTGCGCTGCGCGTGGTTGCCGGTCGCCGTCACCACATGTTCGGCGTGGATTTCAAATGTTTCTTCCGACGGCACAAGATTGCCGCCCTTTTCCACCATCCGGGTGCAGGACACGATCCATTCGTCGCGGGTCCAGCGGTAGCCATCAACCTGCACCTTACGCTCAAACAAGGCCCCATGCTGGCGCGCACCCTTGGCCATGGCTTGGGTCACGTCGGCCGGGTTAATATAGCCGTCCTGCGGGTGATAAAGTGCGCCGATCAAATCCTCGGTGCGCAAAAGCGGCCAGCGGTCTTTCATCTGCTTAACCGTCAGAAATTCGTGATACACATCCGCCGTTTCCGCCACTGAAGAATACAATTCATACTCGTCCATCCGCACCTTATGTTGTGCCATCCGCAGATTGCCCACCACGGCAAAGCCCGCATTTAGCCCCGTCTCCGCCTCCAGCGATTTATAAAAATCGACCGAGTATTTGTGGATATGTGTCGTCGCATAGCCCATGTTGAAAAGCGGCAACAACCCCGCCGCGTGCCATGTCGAGCCCGATGTCAGTTCATCCCGTTCCACTAGCATGGTATCCCACCCGGCCTTCGCCAGATGATAGGCAATCCCCGTGCCCACGGCACCGCCGCCTACGACCAAAGCTTTGACATGGGTTTTCATCGGGATGCTCCGCAAAAAGGTTGCGCTATATCTGCCTGAAACCACGCCAAAAGGGCAAGGCCAGCCGACATATGCCAGACGAAAACGACATTGCCCGCTTGGGTGATGATCCAAGGACCGTTAGTCGTAGGCATCCCGCAACCAAACTGCCTCAAACGCACAACTAAGCCGCTGGTTGCATCGCCGACGTTGAAAACATTGTGATCGGGCCACTCGCAACCATACCGCCGACCCCGAGTTGATACAGCGTCACCGCATTGAAACGCTGAATTCAGGCGGGCGTCCACAATGAAACGACTGAGAAAGGGAATTTCCCATGAAAACGCTTTTAGTAACAACAGCGCTGGTTCTGGCAACTTCGGTTCCAGTGTTTGCGCAATCGACATCCTCGATCTACCTTGAGGGCATTGAAAACGGCGTGCGCGCATCCGATTTCATCGGCAAGCGGGTGTATCTGACCGAAGCCGACACAACTGGCATGTCCGAAACTGCGCTGGCCGAAGCTGATACGAATTGGCAAGATGGCGGCGAAATCAGCGATCTGATCATCAGCTTGTCCGGCGATACCGAAGCCGTTCTGGTTGATTTCGGTGGCTTCCTTGGTATGGGCGAAAAAACTGTCGCCCTTGATGTAAGCCAGCTTGCGCTGGTGCCGAATTCTGACAGCCCGGATGACTATTTCATCGTCTTCAAAGGCACCACAGCCGATCTAGAAGGTGCTGCGACGTTCAACCCCGACATGGTGTTTGACGCGACCGCAACGGAAGCTGCCACAACAGAAGCTGCCACCATGGAAGCCGCACCTGCCACCGATGCAGACATCGCCGCAAATCCTGAAGTAGCTGCTGATCCGTCTGTGGCCCCGGCCGATGGCACGATGGCCACCACCACGACGGGTGAAATGGTTGATCTGTCGACCTATGCCGAAGCTGATCTTGTCGGCAAACGCGTTTACGGTCCAAACAACGAAGACGTGGGCGAAATCAGTGCTGTTTCGTTGACCGCTGACGGCAAAGTTGCCGGTGCAGTTGTCGATGTCGGTGGTTTCCTTGGGATGGGCGAAAAGCCTGTCTTGCTGACCTCTGAAACCCTGACCCTAGTGCAGGATGGCAACGAGCCGAAGTTCGTGGTCAATGCTACCCAGCAACAGCTTGAAGCCATGGAAAACTTTGCAGGCTAAACAGCCTTCTGCGCCGGATCGTGACAGCATTTTGTGACTGCATGATCAGCCACCGCCTTTTCGGCCAGCCGCACCTCGCGGCTGGCCGTTTTCATGACCGCCGCCGCATCTGCCCCAACATTGCTGACATGATGAACACACCTGCCGCCACCGCCACAATCGACGGGCCGGCAGGGGTGTCAAACCTTAACGACGCGGCCAAACCGCCAAGCACAGCCAGCGCACCAATTACGCTTGCCATCACCGCCATCGCCTCGGGGCTGCGCGCCATCCCACGCGCCGCCGCCGCCGGAATGATCAGCATCGCCGCTATCAGCAACGCCCCAACCACTTTAAGCGCCACCGCCACAGTTAACGCCAGCGCCAGCGTCAGGATCAGCCGCTCGCGGTCCGGGTTGATGCCAGACGCATGGGCCAGATCCTCGTTCAATGTCGCCGTCAGCAACGCCTGCCAGCGCCAGACCAACAGGGCAACCACCGCCAGCGCCCCGCCCCAGATGAACAGCAAATCCCAGCGCGACACCGCCAGAATATCGCCAAACAAATAGGCCTGCAAATCCACCCGTGCGCCGGGCACAAAGCTGACTGCCACCAACCCAAGCGCCAGTGCGGAATGCGCAAGCACGCCCAAGGTTGTGTCCATCGCCCAGCCCCGTGCTGCCAACGTCGATACTGTCGCCGCCATCGCCAGTGCCACGAACAATGTACCAAACCCAATCGGCACATCGGTGGCCAGCGCCAAAGCCACCCCCAAAATCGCCGCGTGTGATGTGGCATCGCCAAAATACGCCATCCGCCGCCACACAACCAAGCTGCCCAATGGCCCCGCAGCCAGCGCCACGCCAAGCCCCGCCAACGTCGCCCGCAGTAGAAAATCATCAAGCATCGGATTTTTCCCCATGCTTGTGCGCATGACCGTGGTGATGATCATGCGCGGCTAAATGCTCATGGTCGTGTTCATGCTGGTACAGCGCCAGTGCCCCCAGCGTGCCCAACCCAAACAACGCCCGGTATTCCGGCGCGTTCGATACCACCCGCGGTGTGCCTTCGCAGCAGATGTGCCCATTCAGGCAAATCACCCGGTCCGACGCGCTCATCACCACATGCAGATCATGGCTGACCATCAGCACCGCAGCGCCGGTTTCTCGCCGCACGTCCTCGATCAGCCGGTAAAACGCCGCCTCGCCGGGCTGGTCAAGGCCTTGGGTCGGTTCATCCAAGATTAAAACGTCCGGCGCACCTATCAGCGCCCGCGCCAGCAAAACCCGCTGAAACTGCCCGCCCGACAGGCCCGTCATCGGCCTGTCTGCCACATCCAGCATGCCCACGCGGCACAACACCGCCTCGCCTTCATCCCGGCTGCACCGCCTTGGCAACGACAAAAACCGCCGCGCCGTCAAAGGCATGCTCCGGTCAATCGCCAATCGCTGCGGCACATAACCAACCGACAACCCCTCCGCGCGCGTCACCTGCCCCTCTGCCAGCGGCAATATCCCGATCAGCGCCCGCAACAGCGTTGATTTACCAGACCCGTTCGGGCCCAGAATGGTGACAATTTCCCCAGCCTCCAGCCGCAGTGACACGTCATGCAAAACCTCATGCCCGCTAAGGCGCACACAGATATGATCTGCTGACAGCAGGCTCATGCCGACCCCGCTTGGCACGCCGGGCACAGGCCCAATGCCTCAAGATTGCTGCGCTCGATGACAAATCCCAACCCTGCCGCCGCCGCATCCAAGGCCACCCGCACCGGGGCCGCTGGCGCCTCTGCCACCGCATCACACACGCGGCAAATCAGAAACGCCGGGCTGTGGTCTTCGCCCGGATGCATGCAGGCCATAAAGGCGTTCAACCGCCTGATCCTGTGCGCCAGCCCGTTTTCCACCAGAAATTCCAACGCGCGGTAGGCCACCGGCGGCTGATTGCCAAACCCTTCCGCCGCCAACCGCTGCAACACGTCATAAGCGCCCAGCGCGCGATGCGCCTCCAGCAAAATCTCCAGCACCCGGCGGCGTACAGGCGTCAACCGAACGCCCCGGTCTGCGGCCAGAACCTCGGCCCGCGCCAAAACGTCGCCCGTGCAATGACTGTGGTCATGCGGGGCAAAGGCCGGGTCAGGACAGGTTTTTCCCTGCGAATGATTGTGCGGCGATGTCATAAGAAAGTCCCTTGACACGTTATGATATAACATACACTAGCTGATACCGACCGAATGCGAAAGGCCGTAGCTATGCGTTATACCATATCATTTCCCCTCACCACCCTGTTGCTGGCAAATACCGCCTTGGCCGAGGTTCCCCGCGTCGTGACGGATATTCCTCCGGTGCATTCGCTGGTCTCCATGGTCATGGGTGATCTTGGCAACCCCGACATGCTGGTCGATCAAGGCGCAGATGCGCACAGCTTCCAACTTCGCCCAAGTCAGGCGACAAGCCTGCAAGACGCCAATGTGATCATCTGGATGGGCCACGCAATGACCCCCTGGCTGGAACGCACCCTGGAAGGGATCGAGACGAAAGCCACCCAGATCGAACTGCTGGATGCCCCTGTAACCGAAACGCTGACCTACGGCGACGACGGCGCGCATGATCATTCTGCCGAAGACGCCACAGGTGCGTCCGAACCAGACCCCCAAGCTGCGGGCGAAGGCGAAGACCATCCTCATGACGGCCTCGATCCCCACGCATGGCTGGACCCCCACAATGCAACAGCATGGCTTTCATTGATTGCGGCCGAACTCTCGGCCCTCGACCCGGAAAATGCCGCCACCTACGCCGCGAATGCGGCCGCAGGTGCCGCACAAATCGTGGCAGTTGAAGACGAAATTAAGACACTTCTTGCCCCGGTCGCAGCCAAGCCCTTCGTTGTTTATCATGATGCCTACGGCTATTTTGCAGGTCATTTCGGCCTCACTGTGGCGGGCGAACTTGCCATCGGCGATGCCACCAGCCCAAGTGCGGCACAACTTGCCGCGCTGCGCGAAACCCTGATCAGCGGATCACCCGTCTGCATTTTCCCCGAAGCCAATCATGATCCGAAACTGCTGACCCAAATCGCCGACGGCACGCCCATCGTGATAGGCGATGCGCTTGATCCCGAAGGATCAGCCCTGCCCCCTGGTGCCGCCCTGTACACCGATTTGATGCGCGGCCTTGCCACGACGCTGGCCAATTGCCTGACCAAAAGCTGACAGGCGGGCTTGACGCCACAGCCCCCTTCAGCCAGGCCACTGTCAAAGCGGGCAGACGTGCCCATTTGGGGGTATTGCCATGCAAATCGTGGATTTCGGCCAAACCCGCGCGGGCGAACCCGTGCAGTCCGTCACCATCGGCGCGGGCGATCTTACGGCTGAGATTCTGACCATGGGTGCCACTTTGCGCCATGTCGGGCTTAGCGGCACGGTGCATAGCCTGACCCTCGGATCAAGCACTGTGGCAGATTACGAAGACAAAATGCGCTACTTTGGCGCGCTGGTTGGCCCCGTTGCCAATCGTATCGCCTCTGCCCAAACCAGATTGCACGGCAAAACACTGCAGTTTGACGCCAATGAGAATGGCAATCTGCTGCACGGCGGCACCACCGGTCTGCACCACAAAATCTGGTCAATCGCCGATGCTACACCGGGGTGCGTGACCCTGACCCTCACGCTGCCGGACGGCGAATATGGCTGGCCCGGCACCCGCCATATCAAAGCTGTGTTCAGCATCCTGCCCCCCGCCACCCTGCGCCTGACACTCACCGCAACCACAGATGCCGCTGGCCTGATGAACATCGCCAATCACAGCTATTGGAACCTTGATGGCACGGATCATTGGCAAGGCCATACCTTGCAAATCGCGGCAGATCACACCCTGCCGGTTGACAAAGCCCTGATCCCGACCGGATCGGTGACCCCCGTTGCAGGCACCCCGTTTGATTTTCGCACCAAACGCCCGCTTATCCCCGGCCAACCGCCTCTTGATACCAACTTTTGCCTCTCACCCACAAAAACTGCACTTCGCGATGTGGCAACCCTGACTGGCGCATCCGGCGTCACCTTGACGCTGGCCACCACTGAGCCCGGCCTGCAAATCTATGACGCAGCCCGTACTGCCCGCCCCGGCAAATCAGCCTACGAAGGCATCGCGATTGAGCCGCAAGGCTGGCCCGATGCGCCCAACCACGCCAGCTTTCCCTCGGTTGAAATCGCGCCAGACGCCCCCTATGCCCAAACCACCGAATGGCGTTTTACAAAACCCTGACGGCGCTTCATCTGTTTTAAAGGCTCTAGACCATCAATTCTAGCCTGATAGGCTGGAAAGATGAACGAGAAGAATGGGTTAAGCAAGTATCGGCAGAGAAAAGTAATGCAAGCGTTCTGCGCGGACCTCACGGCCTCCCAGACTGCGGTTCTGCTGGGG
>JANOFE010000133.1:0-19110 GCA_031413495.1 Pseudorhodobacter sp.
CTGGGTCGCCCGCATGATGATGATGCAGCTTGCCGTGGTCGGTGAAATCCCCTTCCACACGGTCTACCTGCACGGCCTCGTACGCGACGCCAAGGGCAAAAAGATGTCGAAATCCCTCGGCAACGTCATCGACCCGTTGGAAATTATCGACGAATACGGCACCGACGCCCTGCGCTTTGCCAATGCCGCCATGGCCAGCCTCGGCGGCGTTCTGAAACTCGACACCTCCCGCATCGCAGGCTACCGCAACTTTGGCACCAAACTCTGGAACGCCACCAGATTTGCCGAAATGAACGGCGTCTGGGAAGGCCACGCCACGGGCGACGCCCCAAAACCCATCGCCACGGTGAACAAATGGATCATCGGCGAGGCCGCAAAAACGCTGGTCGAGGTCAACGAAGCCCTCACCACCTTCCGCTTCGACCAAGCCGCCGACGCGCTTTACAAATTCGTCTGGGGCAAGGTCTGCGATTGGTATGTCGAATTTGCCAAACCGTTATTTGACGGCGAACATGCTGCGGAAACCCGCCAAACCATGGCTTGGGTCTTGGATCAATGCATGATCCTTCTGCACCCCATCATGCCCTTCATCACCGAGGAACTCTGGCCCACCACTGGCACCCGCGCCAAAATGCTGATCCACACCGATTGGCCAACCTTCGGCCCGGAACTCATTGACCAAGCCTCAGATGTGGAAATGAACTGGGTCACGACGTTAATCGACGAAATCCGCTCCGCCCGCGCGCAAATGCACGTCCCCGCAGGGCTGAAAGTCGCCATGCTCTCCACCGCCATGACGCCGGACGCTACGGCTGCTTGGTCGCGGAATGAAGCATTGATTCAACGCTTGGCCCGCATCGAGAGCTTTACCGCTTCCGACCACACCCCCAAAGGCGCAATCACCGTCGCCGTAGATGGCGCGACCTTCGCCATCCCCCTCGCTGGCCTCATCGACATCGCAGAAGAAAAATCCCGCCTCACCAAAGCCCTCGAAAAACTGAACAAAGAAATCGCAGGCCTGAACGGGCGCTTCAAAAACCCCAACTTCATAGCCAGCGCCCCCGAAGACGTAGTCGAAGAAGTCCGCACCAACCTAGACGCGCGAATGGACGAGGCGTCAAAACTCAATGCCGCCCTCTTAAGACTCGCCGAAATCTCTTAACTTTTTCTGTTCAAAAATATCCTCGGGGGGACCAATGCCCCAAAGGGCGTTGGTGGGGGGCAGACAGCCCCCCTTTTTCTTGCGAAACGCGCAAAAATCTGGCTGAACTCACCAAATGACACACCCACGGCTCACACCCCTGGCCGCCAGCCTGCCCGCCACAGTGCCTTTCGTCGGCCCAGAAACGCAGGAACGCCAACGCGGCCGCCCGTTCAAGGCACGCCTTGGCGCAAATGAATCGCTATTCGGGCCGTCGCCGAAAGCAATTGCCGCTATGGCCGCCGCCGCGTCCGATATCTGGATGTACGGCGATCCTGAAAACCATGATCTCCGCGAATCCCTTGCAAAGCATCACGGCTGCCGCCCCGAAAACATCGTGGTTGGCGAAGGCATAGACGGGCTGCTGGGGTATCTCACGCGCCTGTTCATCGTTGCGGGCGACCCCGTCGTCACCTCAAACGGCGCGTATCCCACCTTCAATTTTCACGTCGCAGGCTACGGCGGCACCCTTCACAAAGCGCCCTTCAAAGCCGACCATGAAGACCCCGAAGCCCTGCTGAATCTCGCCCGTCAAACCGGCGCGAAATTGATGTACCTGTCGAATCCCAACAATCCTATGGGCTCGCATCACCCCGCCTCAACCATCGAAGCAATGATCGACGCCCTCCCCCAAAACTGCCTCCTCATCCTCGATGAAGCATACATCGACCTCGCCCCGCCCGGAACAGAACCGAAGATTTCTCCCGACGATCCCCGCGTCATCCGGATGCGGACGTTTTCCAAAGGCTATGGCATGGCGGGCCTTCGCGTCGGTTACGCGATCGGGGCGGCGCCATTAATTGCGGCCTTCAACAAAGTTCGCAATCATTTCGGGGTGGGCCGCATCGCACAGGCGGGGGCGATAGCGGCGCTGGCGGATCAGGTCCACTTGAAATGGGTAAGAGAACAAGTCATCGCGGCGCGGATCAGTTTCGGACAAGTTGCGCGGGAAAATGGGCTGCTGCCCCTGCCGTCGGACACGAATTTCTTGACGATAGATTGCGGCAAAGACGGCGATTTCGCCCGCAAGGTTCTGGCGGAACTGCTGGTGCGGGATATTTTCGTGCGGATGCCGGGGGTGGCCCCGTTGGATCGCTGTATCCGGGTTAGTTTGGGCGGGGCGGCGGAATTAGCGGCGTTTTCCGAAGCTTTGCCCGCCGCATTGAAAGCCGCGCGGGGATGATCAGTCGCGGGCCAGGGCGGGCCCGAGAGCGGGGGCTGCGCCTTCGGATTGGGTGGTCAGCAAGACCGGGAAGGCGGGTTCCGATTTCACGGAATGGAACATCGGCTCGGCCAGCAGGGAAGGTTCGGCATCAAGGACGCGGCGGAAGACCAGCATGTTTTGGAAGCTGGACTTTGATCCGGTGAAACCGACCCGTTCTTCGCAGGGCAAAGTATCGGCGCGGACGTAATCCCAGCCTTCGGATCCCATCTCATTCATCAGGTTTGTCAGGGCAACGCCGAAGCGGTCGGCGGTGGTTTTCGCGGCGCGGGTTTTCTCGCCTTTGGTGGGGGCTGGGATGACTTTATATTCGAAACGCTGCATTTTACGGCCCTTTGATTTTGGCGGTGTTTAGCGATTTTGAGGGCCGGGGAAAAGTGGGGAGTTTGAGAAAGGCGATTTTTAGCGGCGTATCACGCGTGTTACTATCGGTAAGTCACTGTAATATATAAGTTATGCTTAAAATCTTCACATCTTGTTTACCTTTGGTATCACGCCCGAAATGTCAGTTCCGAAATGCGGTGATCTGCGCAGAAGGCCAAAAGGCGGGTGAGATCGGTCCTGCGCCACGCTTGTTTATGGGGGCTGGAATTGTCCAGAAGGACGGTTGCCGCCACGGTGATGAACAGCTTACCCGCAACCGATTGCAAATAGTCCGTCCAACATTGAGCCAAACCATACCCTGTGACGCCGTGCCGCAAAAGTTCGGCGTGGTAATGCGCCACATGACCACGTTCCGTGTTGCGCCTTTGAAGAGGTTCGACAGAACTGATCAGAAAATATCCGACATCATAAGCCCCGCGCCCTTTGCCAGAAATCTGCCAATCCAGAAGCACGGCACCACCGCCTTTATTGGTGGCTCCAAACATAACATTGTCGGTATGTATGTCACGGTGCAGGCAGGTCAGGGGGGCCGTTTCCAACAGAGCGTTGAAAACCGCGTCCTCATTTCCCGCGATGCAGTTTCCGATTTCTAAAAATGATTGCGGCAAATCAATATCTTGCAGAAGAGCCTTTAATTTTTCTGGGTATCGCGGCCAATGTTCTGCAAACGAAAATCCGGCCAGAATTGGGCCCCCGTTGAAGGCTGGCAAAGCCGGATCATTCCACCATTTTGCGTGAATTTCAGCCAATGCTTCGACCACCCGCTTGGCGTCGGCGGGGCCACAGCCCGTTAGGAAGGGGACAGACCGGTAGCCACCCAAATCTTGCAACACCAGCACGCTTGCCCCGGTTTCGGGATCAAAATCGGCATGGTAACAGTGCGGTACCGGCAGGTCGCCACCCCGGGCGAGGTTGGCGTAAAAACCAACTTCACGACCGTTCGCTACCCGCATGATCGCCCGCATTGCAGGGTCGGCGGGGGCCAGTTTTGCCACCACTGTATTGGGTGCGCCGGGTTCGGATTGGTCATAGGTCAGGCGGATGAGATAAAGGCCACCACCGGTAAACCCTTCGTCTTCGCCAATGCGTGACAAGTTAACGGTCATCACCCGGGCGGTTTTGATCGCCTGCCCGGCGCGCAGGGCGTGGGTCAGCCAGTCGGGCGTGATGGCATCAGGCGAGGCGGGAATGGTAAACGGCATCTGATTTTTGAACACTGTAAAGTTGGACCCGGCCGATCATCAGCCCAAGGTTTGCACAGTGCGCAGGTCGCGCCAGATTTTACAAGGTCAAGGCAAGCCGCCCAACGACCGGGTCCAAGGGCGGCATTTTCAGCAGAGTTTTTTGGCTATCAACCTTTGGGCAAATAGGAAATTGCCCCTGCAATATCGGTGTCATCAATCAGGGTGAAATTGCTGATACTGCCCGCCTGCCGCGCCTTGCCGTAGGGCGTGTATTCGGGATCATTGGCAAAGCTTTGCACCGCTTCTTCTGACGGAAACTGCAGTAGGGCGATCAAGGTGCTGTCGGATTTCACGCCTTCCAGCGTCGTGATATTGCCGCTGCGCGACAGGTATTTGCCGCCGTGTTTGGCGACAAGATTATGCACGTTGGTCGCATATTCCGGCACCCAGCCGCCATCGGTGACTTTGATATCGGCAATCAGATAAACGCTCATTTTGGACGCTCCTTTGGGTTTGATTGCACAGCGCGTTGGGTGGGCTGTGGTCATTCTTGAACTGTGCGGCGAAGGGGTGCCACCGATCCAGTCTGCCAACTGGACCTGATGATACAGTTTCTGGACTAGCCCGTTTTGGCGAGCGTGCTAGGCTGGGTAAATAGGACAGGAGGGGTTTTGATGACGCAGGCCGGATACAAGCAGTTTTGCCCTTTGGCGATGGCCGCCGAGGTATTATGCACCCGCTGGACTATGGTTTTGATGAGGGAATTGATTGCAGGGACCACGCGGTTTAACGACCTGCGGCGCGGGGTGCCGAAGATGTCACCGACGTTATTATCACAACGGTTGAAGGAGTTAGAGGCAGTAGGGATTGTTGAACGGCGATCCTTGGCGTCTGAAAAAGGCGTATTTGAGTACCATTTGACCACTGCCGGGCGCGACATTCGCCCGGTGGTAGAGGCGATGGGGTTTTGGGGGCAAAAATGGGTGGAAAGCAGCTTGAGTTTGAAAAACCTGGACCCGTCTTTGCTGATGTGGGACATGCGGCGTAATTTGAACCCCGAGCCGCTGCCAAAACGGCGCACTGTGATACAGTTTTTGTATGGTGATTTGCCCGCGTCCAAAAGCCATTGGTGGCTGGTGGTTGAACCGGGCGGCGAGGTGGATTTGTGTTGGTCTGATCCGGGGTTTGAGATTGATTTGTTCGTGACCACGGACCTGCGCACGATGACGGCGATCTGGATGGGGGTCACGACAGTGGCACGGGAGACGGCGAAATTTGAATTTACCGGATCGAAAGCGATTGCCGCGTCAATGCAGGTTTGGCTGGGGCTAAGCCCGTTTGCGGTGCAGGAAAAATTGGTGTCTTGAGGGGTGACCCCCGAACGCAGGCGTCCGGGGTTTTTGGGTCAGAGTCCCAGTTTTTTGGCGACTAGGTCATTGACCGCTGCCGGATTGGCCTTGCCGCCGGACGCCTTGATGACTTGGCCCACGAACCAACCTGCGAGTTTCGGGTTGGCTTTAGCCTTTTCGACCTGATCGGGGTTGGCGGCAATGATGGCATCTACTGCGGCCTCAATCGCGCCTGTGTCAGTGACTTGTTTCATGCCGTTTGCGGCGGCGACGTCTGCGGGCACGCCGCCTTTGGTCCACAACAGTTCGAACAGGTCTTTCGCCATTTTGCCGGAAATTTCACCCGATGCGATCAGGTCGATCAGCCCGCCGAGTTGGGCGGTGGACATTGGGCTATCGGCAATTGTGAGGCCTTCTTTGTTTAAGCGGCCAAAGAGTTCGTTGATGACCCAGTTTGCCGATTGTTTGCCATCACGGCCTTTCGCGACAGTTTCAAAATAGGAGGCGCTATCAAGATCGGCGGTCAGCACGTTTGCATCGTAATCAGTCAGGCCGAAATCACCGATGAAGCGGGCTTTTTTGGCATCGGGCAATTCCGGCATGGTGGTGGCGATATGGTCAACCCAAGCCTGATCTATTTCCAGCGGCAGAAGGTCAGGATCGGGGAAATAGCGATAGTCATGCGCTTCTTCCTTGGACCGCATCGACCGGGTTTCGTTTTTGTCCGGATCGTACAGGCGGGTTTCTTGGGTGATGCTTCCGCCGTCTTCCAGAATGGCAATTTGGCGGCGCGCCTCATAATCAATCGCCAGTTGGATGAAGCGCATGGAGTTCATGTTCTTTAGCTCACACCTTGTGCCGAGGTGGCTAAAGTCTTGGGTCGCTTGGTATTTCTCGTATTGGCCGGGGCGGCAGACCGATATGTTCACATCGGCACGCATGTTGCCGTTTTGCATATTGCCATCGCAGGTGCCAAGGTAGCGCAGGATTTGGCGCAGTTTCGTGATGAAGGCGGCGGCCTCTTCTGGCCCGCGAATATCGGGGCGGCTGACAATTTCCATAAGCGCCACGCCAGTGCGGTTGAAATCGACGAAAGACATCATCGGGTCCATGTCGTGGATGGATTTTCCGGCGTCTTGTTCAAGGTGGATGCGTTCGATCCGCACCATGCGTGCAACACCGGGGGCGAGCTCAATCAGCACTTCGCCCTCGCCCACGATGGGGTGGTACAACTGGCTGATCTGGTAGCCCTGCGGCAGGTCGGGGTAGAAGTAATTCTTGCGGTCAAAGGCAGAGTTCAGGTTGATCTGTGCTTTCAGGCCAAGGCCCGTGCGCACCGCCTGCTCAACGCAAAATTCGTTAATGACGGGCAGCATACCCGGCATGGCGGCATCGACGAATGCGACGTTGGAATTGGGTTCGGAGCCTACTTGGGTAGATGCGCCTGAGAATAGCTTGGCGTTGGACGCGACTTGCGCGTGAATTTCCATCCCGATGACAAGTTCCCAATCGTGCTTTGCGCCGGAAATGACCTTGGGTTTGGGCAGGGTATAGGCAAGATCAAGCATGGTGCATCCTATGAGTTTGGCGATGTTTTACGGCTGCCCGCGCGCGGGGGCAAGGGTTTGGGTGGCGGAAACCGGCCTAGATTGCGGCGCTGACATTGTCTTTAGCGGACTTGGCCTGCATCACGCGGCGTCGCCGCACATGAGCGATGTTGATATGATGTTGCCGATGTTGATGCCGCGCCTTTTGATATGCCTGTTGGTACTTGCCGTTTCAGGCTGCGCGGATGGCGTGTTTGTGGACCGCACTAAGGATGATGTACAGCCTGCGATGGGGTGGGATGCGCGGCCAGAAGCCGCCGGTTGGACGGCATCAACGATTGCTGCAGTGGCGCGCAATGACAGCGTTTTGGCGGGGGCCGTGCCGGGGGATATTGCCGCCTGGTGCCCCGGTTATGGCAAGAACAGTCCGGCGGAACGACGCGCGTTTTGGGCCGGGCTTTTGTCGGCGCTGGCGAAGTATGAAAGCAGTTGGAACTCACAGGCCGCGGGCGGCGGTGGGCGGTATATCGGGCTTTTGCAGATATCGCCGCGTACTGCAGGCGCATATGGATGCGAGGCCACGTCTTCGGCGACATTGAAGTACGGGGCGGCGAACCTAAGCTGTGGCGTGCGGATCATGGCGCGGCAAGTGGGGCAGGACGGCGTGGTGGCGGGCAATGGGGGCCAAGGCTTGGGGCGCGACTGGGGGCCATTCAATGTGGCATCCAAGCGCGCGGCGATGGCGGGCTGGACGGCAAAGCAAAGCTATTGTCAGTAAACTATTTGCCGCCAGAGGCGCAATTTTTAAGACAGGCCTCCGGCGGGGACATTTTTCAACAGATGAAAAACCAAGGTCAGCTTACCGACCCCAACATGCGGGTGACCATTTCGCCCAAGTTGCGGCTAAGGGCGGGTGTGGCGAGAATGCGGCCAAGTTCGCCGCGTGCCATGGATTGACGGTCTGCGTCATAGCGTGACCAGGATTCGAATGCTGTGGACATGCGGGCGGCGGTTTGCGGGTTGACCGGATCCAGTTTGATCAACCAATCGGCGAGCAGCTTATAGGACGCACCCGATGCATGGTGAAAGCCCGCGTGGTTTGCGGTCAGTGCGCCAATGACAGACCGAAACCGGTTGGGGTTTTTCCAGTCGAACGCCGCATGTGTGGTCAAGCGTTCGGTGATTTTTGCCGTAGATTCTGGCGCGGCATAGGCGATTTGCAGGGCGAACCATTTGTCCATCACAAGTCGGTCGGCGGACCAGCGCGCCTCGAACCGGGTAAGTTCGGACTGGCCAAGACCCGCGTTCAAAAGGGCAGACAGGGCCCCTTGTTCATCTGTCATGTTGTTGGCGGCGGTGAAAATACGGGCGGCAGCCGCCCCGCCATCCAAAGTTGTCAGATAGGATAGGGCCGTCAGTTTCAGCGACCGGCGGCCTGAGGATGCGGCGTCCGAGATGAAAGGGCCCATATCAGCCAAGCCGTCCACCATTGGCGCAAGCATTGGGGCAAGGCGCTGTGACAACGCACCGGCCATGCGGCGGCGGGCGGCATAAATCGCCTGCGGATCGGGCACATGGCCTGCGGCGTGCAAAGTTTGCGCCATGTCATCTTCACCCGGCAGGCGTAGGGCGAGGGCGCGGAACGCGGGGTCAAGGGTTTCGTCTTGCGCCACTTGCGCGAGGGCATTTAACCAGTCGGCAGACGGGTCTGCCCCATCTGTGACGATGCGGGCCAGCACGTCTTTGGCAAGCGCACGGCCGGCTTCCCATTTGTTGAAGGGATCGGTGTCATGTGCCAGAAGGAAGGCACGCTCGCTGCTGGATTGATCACGCTCAAGGATCACGGGTGCGGAGAACCCGCGCAGGATGGAAGGGATGGGTTTGGTGGCAAGGTTTTCAAAGGCAAAGCTTTGGCGCGGACCCGTCAGTTCCAGCACGGTTGTCGGCAGCACTTCGTCGCCGTTGGGGTTGAGCAGGCCAACAGCGACGGGAATGACTTTGGGGGCTTTATTTGGTTGGCCGGGGGTGGGCGGATTGGTTTGTGCGATGTGCAGGGTGTAGGTGCCGCCGTTCACTTGGGGCGACCAATCTTCGGTGATGGTCAGGCGGGGGGTGCCTGCCTCGGTGTACCAGCGTTTGAATTGATGCAGGTCGCGGCCTGTGGTGTCTTCGAACACTTTCAGCCAATCTTCGATCGTCGCAGCCTCGCCATCGTGGCGGTCGAAATAGAGGTCCAGCGCACGCGCATAATCGGCATCACCGACGAGGGTTTTCAGCATGCCGATCACCTCGGCGCCTTTTTCGTAGACGGTGGCAGTGTAGAAATTGTTGATCTCGACAAAGCTGTCTGGGCGCACGGGGTGGGCAAGTGGACCGCCATCTTCGCGGAACTGACGGGCGCGCAGACCCAGAACATTTTCGATCCGGTTGACCGCATGGCTGCGCATGTCACCCGAAAACTGCTGGTCGCGAAACACGGTCAGCCCTTCTTTCAAACAAAGCTGAAACCAATCACGGCAGGTGATGCGGTTGCCAGTCCAGTTGTGAAAATACTCATGCGCGATCACCGCTTCGATGCGGGCGAAATCATCATCGCTGGCGGTTTCTGGCAGCGCCAAAACCAGCTTAGAGTTGAAAATGTTCAAACCCTTGTTTTCCATAGCGCCCATATTGAAGTCATCGACGGCAACAATGTTGAAAATTGTCAAATCGTATTCGCGGCCATAAACCGCCTCGTCCCAGCGCATGGACCGGATTAGCGCGCCCATGGCGTATTCGCAGCGCGTCTCATCGCCGGGGCGAACGTAGATATTCAGCGCGACGGGTTTGCCGGACATGGTGGTGAAATCCGCGGAATGAGCCCGCAGATCGCCCGCCACAAGCGCGAACAGATAGGCGGGTTTGGGCCATGGATCATCCCATTCGGCAAAGTCCGCGCCCTGCCCTTCGGGATTGCCGTTGGACAACAGCACGGGAAGATCGGCGTTCACCCGGACGTGGAAGCGCGCCATCACATCGGGGCGGTCGGGGTAATAGGTGATCTTGCGAAAGCCCTGTGCTTCACACTGGGTGCAATACATGCCGTTCGACATATAGAGGCCATCCAGCGAGGTGTTGGCGGCGGGGTTTATTTCAACCTCGGTTTCCAGAATGAACGCGCCTTGCGGCAGGCTTGCTGCGGGGATGATCAGACAGGTTTCATCTGGTTTGGCAGTGATAGCCACGCCGTTGATGCGGGCCGAAATCAGCGTCATCTGTTCGCCGTCAAGGCGCAGATCGTGGCGGCCGGGGCGCGCAGGGTTGGGGGCGAAATTCAGCTTTGCCTTCACGCGCGTGGCGGTTGGCGCAAGATCGAAGACAAGCGCAACCCGGTCCAACAGGTAGGGATAGGGTTGATAGTCGGACAGGTGGATGGTTTGGGTCATTGTCGCCTCCGTTTGCCAAACTAACTTAGGGCGGAGTGGCGACAGTGCCAAGCGGGGTTTACGAATCGCCGTGGTTAATGAGATAGATGTTCTATGAATGTTCTGATTTGGTATAAGCGCGATTTGCGGGTGCAGGATCATCCGGCGCTGTGCATGGCGGCGGAATTGGGCGCGGTTTTGCCGCTGTATATTGTGGAGCCGGACTATTGGGCGCTGCCTGATACATCGGCGCGGCAATGGGCGTTTACGGCGGAGTGTCTGGTGGATTTGCAAGGGGCGCTGGGGGCGGCTGGTGCGCCTTTGGTGGTGCGGGTGGGCGAGGCTGTCGAGGTGCTGGCGCGGCTTTGCAGGCAGCATGGGATTGCCCGGATCATCAGCCACGAGGAAACCGGCAATCTATGGACCTATGCGCGCGATTTGGCCGTGAAGGCTTGGGCGCGCGGGGCGGGGATTGATTGGATTGAGGTGCCGCAGTCGGGCGTGGTGCGTCGTTTGCCCAGCCGGGATGGTTGGGCGCGGGCGCGCGATGGGTTTATGGCGGGGGCTGTGTTTGGGGTGCCAGTTTTGCAGGGCGTGGCGGGGGTGGAGCCGGGGATTGTGCCATCGGCGCGGGCATTGCGGTTGGCAGGGGATGATTGCCCGCATCGGCAGGCAGGCGGGCGTGCGTCAGGGCTGTTGTTACTGGACGGGTTTTTAACCTCGCGCGGGCAAAGTTACCGTTCGGCGATGTCTTCGCCGGTGACGGGGGAACGTGCCTGTTCGCGAATTTCGGCGCATCTGGCGAATGGGGCGCTGTCGGTGCGGGAGGTGACGCAGATTACGGGTGCGCGGCAGGCAGAGCGGCCTGAAGGCGGCTGGTCTGGGTCATTGCGCAGTTTCCAGTCAAGGCTCGCCTGGCGGGATCACTTCATGCAAAAGCTGGAGGATTGCCCAAGTATCGAGATGCGCGCCCTGCACCGGGCGGCGGATGGGTTGCGGCCACGGGTGCCGGATGCCGTGCGGTTGGCGGCGTGGGAGGCGGGCGAAACCGGGGTGCCGTTTCTGGATGCCTGCATGCGGTATCTGTCAGCGACGGGGTGGTTAAACTTTCGGATGCGGTCAATGGTGATGTCGGCTGCGTCTTATCATCTGTGGTTGGATTGGCGGGCCACCGGGGCCGTGCTGGCGCGGCGGTTTACCGATTATGAGCCGGGCATCCACTGGCCGCAAGTGCAGATGCAGTCTGGCGTGACGGGCATCAACACGGTGCGGATGTATAACCCGGTGAAGCAGGGCTACGATCAGGACGCGTCGGGCGTGTTTGTTCGGCGGTGGGTGCCGGAATTGGCCAGCGTGCCGGACGGGTTTGTGCATGAGCCTTGGAAATGGCCGGGTGCAAGGAGTTTGCGGTATCCGGAGCCGGTGGTGGATCTGGTAACGGCGGCGCGGGTGGCACGGGATGCGGTTTGGGGGCTGCGCAAGGAAGCCGGGTTTGGCGCGGATGCGGCGCGGATTGTGAAAAAACACGCCAGCCGGAAGGATGCGCGGTTTGTGCGCGACGCGCTTGTGGAGCCGCGCCGGAACGCTTTGGCGCAGATGAGTTTGGATTTGTGATGGCGAAGATGGTCAAAAAGCGCGATTTGCCGGCGAAGGATTGCGCCTGTTGCGGGCGGCCTTTTGTCTGGCGGAAAGCCTGGGCACGCGTTTGGGACGAGGTTAAGTATTGCTCCGACAAATGCCGGGGGATCGGGGCGAAAAAGTAGGGGGCTGTCTGCCCCAACGCCACCCCTGCGCCGCCACAGGCGACGCATTCGCCGCTGAAAACAGTCTATTGGACTGTTTTCCGGGCGCGGGTCACCCCAGATGATACTTAGACCAAGATGAAATTCGGAAAGATCAGGCCTCAACCATGGCCGCAAGTTTGGCGAGGGTGGTTTGACCCAGCTCTATTGCACCAAAGGCTTTGGCCCCCGCATAGGCCTCGGCACTGGGCATCACGACTTTTTGTGTGAGGAAAGTGCCGCCGTCTTGCGGGGTTAGGGTGACGGTGACTTCCATTGGCGTGCCCGCATCGGTGTCGTCATCCAGCAGGAACGTGATTTTGCTATAGGGATCATAGGTCAGCGCATGGTGGCGGTTGGGCCAGATGGTGCCATCGGGGCCGGTCACATCAAACCGCCAGATGCCGCCGTCTCGCAGGTCTATTTCCTTGGTTTGGCAGGAATACCCCTTGGGGCCAAACCATTGCGGCAGGATTGCGGGGTCTGTCCAGGCGCGCCAGACCTGTTCGGGGCTGGCATGGATCAGGCGTTCAAGCGTCATGGTGCGGTCGATCTTGGTATGGTCTTGGGTCATAGCGTTTGCGCGTAGGCTTCAAGTTGTGTGGCGACCATGCCCCAGCCCACGGTAAAGCCCATGGTTTCGTGTTTTTGGGTATCCTCGGCGGTGCGGTGGCGGGCGGTGACGTGGTAAAGGGTGCCGTCTTTGTGGTCTGACAAATCTATGGTGGCGGTAAAGCCCAAGCCGGGTGCGGACACCGGTGAAAAGTCGGCGGTCATCAGATCGGTGAACACAAAGCGGCGGTCTTTGATCGCATCCAGCACGCAACCCCGACTTGGAAACACGGCACCGTCCACATGCATTGTGCTGTCAAAGCGACCACCGGGGCGCAGGTCGATGGTGATATTATCGACAAAATGCGGCTTTGGCATGAACCAATGCACCATATGTTCGGGTGTGGTCCAGCAGGCATAAATTGCGGCGCGGGGGGCTTTGAGGACACGGCTGAGGATCAGTTCGGTTGTCATTTCTGTTCGTCCTTTTGGAGGGAATACAGGTAGTTTTCCAGCCGGTCTGTCCGCGCATCCCAAAGTGCGCGCTGTTCGGCCAGCCAATCTGCGGTGGCAGCAAGGGTTTCGGGGCGGGCTTGGCACATGCGGGTGCGGCCGGTTTTTTCGGTGGTGATCAGAGTGGCGTTTTCCAGAATGTCGAGATGTTTCATCACCGTTGGCAGGGCAAATCCGGTGGGTCCGGCAAGGGCAGAGACGGAAATTGGCCCCTCCACCATGCGGGCCAGAAACGCACGGCGCGTGGGGTCTGACAGCGCTTGGAAGATGAGGTCCAGGTTGGGCGAATGCTTAGTCATATGGCTATGTATAAAGACTGCGACGCAGAAATCAAGCAATTGTTAGCTGAATGGATAAGTTATTTGCAGGGTGGACGCCATTTGCCAAAACAGATGAGTATTTGTGCGAAAAGGAAGCCCGGGACGGCGGATTTGCGGGCTGCCCTATTTAGCCAATATCCAAAGCGAGGGCATGGATGCGCGCGACCAAATCCGCACCAAGGGCTTTGTGGATTGCGCGGTGGCGGTCAATGCGCGACATCGGCGCGAAGGCAGGCGCGCGGATTGCCACGTTGAAATGCGTCTCGCCGCCGTCACGCCAGCCGCCATGGCCACGGTGGCTTTCGCTGTCATCGACAATTTCAAGGCGGGTCGGGGCAAAAGTGGCGGTCAGGCTGTGTCTGATTTCATCGACAATAGGCATATTCGCGCACCCCTGCATATCGGCCCTTCAACTTGGCGCAATAACCCCTATTCTCTTGCCTCCGAGTCGGAAAGGCCCACGCTGATGTCCAAAGCTCCGTTTGAATTTGATATGCGCGTGTCTGCGGACAAAAAGCGCCGTAAAACCGGGCGACGGGGGTTTTCGGGAGCGTTTGATACATCAACCCAAGGCTGTGATTTTCCGGGTTGCAATGAGGGCGGGATTTACCGCGCGCCAAAATCGCCCGACCTGCTGGATGAATTTTTCTGGTTCTGCAAAGACCATGTGCGCGAATACAATTTGAAATGGAATTTCTTCCAAGGCACCACGGACGAAGATTTTCAGAAATTTCTGGAAAAAGACCGGGTTTGGGGGCGGGAAACCGAGCCGTTTACCAAGCGCCCCGATGAGGGCCGTGTCTGGTCGCGCCTTGGGGTGAATGACCCGATTGAGATTTTGGGCAGCAATGCGACGCAGAACCCCGGACGGGCGACTGGCACGCAATCGACCCGGAAATTGCCCGCGCCCGAGCGTAAAGCGTTGGAGATACTGGACGCGCGCGACACTTGGACGCGGCCAGAAATTCGAAAGCAATACAAAGGCTTGGTGAAAGACCTGCACCCCGACATGAACGGCGGCAACCGCGATGATGAGGATAGGCTGCAAGAGGTGGTTTGGGCCTGGGATCAGATCAAGGACAGCAAGTTTTTCAGGGATTAAGGTTTGCTCCCATCCGAACATCAGGCCGCTTTGAAGGCCAGAGCCACGCCGTTGATGCAATGCCGCCTGCCGGTTGGGGCCGGGCCATCGTCAAACACATGGCCCAGATGGCCGCCGCAATTGCCGCAATGTTCTTCGGTGCGGGTGCCGAACAGGCCGCGGTCCGGTTTGGTTCCGGTTGCCCCGGATACAGCTTGCCAGAAACTGGGCCAGCCGGTGCCACTGTCAAATTTGTGGGCACTGGAATAGACCGCCTGATCACAGCCCGCGCAATGATACATGCCATCGCGAGTTTCCTTATCAAGGGGGCTGGTGCCTGCGCGTTCCGTATCTTCTTCGCGCAGCACGGCGTAGGCGGCGGGCGACAGGCGTGCGCGCCACGCGTCATCCGTCAGGGTGAAGGGGAAGCTTTCCTGTGCGCGGGCAGGCATTCCAAGCCAAGACAGGCCAAAAATCGCAACCGTTTGTTTGATCAGTGTCCGACGCTGCATTGTGTGATCCCTTATTTTGTCGGTGGATGATACGTTGAACAAACGCGCGTATTGGCAACAAAGTTGCAACGTTCACGCAGATGGGAAGTCCGCTTGACGGGCGGCCTTCCCCTTGCACGTGGGCGCGTTATGTTCCATCACAAGATCAGGGGCCACGCGCCCAATTGTATGACATTGAACATGGCGGACGGAATGTTGGATCACGTTGCACGACCTACGGAAGAAATCTCTGTCCGCGATATGTTTGGCATTGATACGGATATGAAGGTGCGCGCCTTTGCCGAGCGTGCCGACCGTGTGCCGGACATCGACCCGACCTATAAGTTTGATCCCGATACCACTTTGGCCATTCTGGCGGGCTTTGCCTACAACCGCCGCGTGATGATACAAGGCTATCATGGCACGGGCAAATCGACGCATATTGAACAGGTGGCGGCGCATCTGAACTGGCCCTGCGTGCGGGTGAATTTGGATTCGCATATCTCCCGGATTGACCTGATCGGCAAAGACGCGATCAAGCTTCGCGATGGCAAGCAGGTGACCGAATTCCACGAGGGGATTTTGCCCTGGGCGCTGCGCAACCCGGTGGCGATTGTGTTTGACGAATATGATGCGGGTCGCGCGGATGTGATGTTCGTGATCCAGCGGATTTTGGAACATGACGGCAAGCTGACCTTGCTCGATCAGAACGAAATTATCACACCGCACCCGTCGTTCCGGCTGTTTGCCACGTCGAATACCGTGGGTCTGGGCGATACGACCGGGCTTTACCACGGCGTGCAGCAGATCAACCAGGCGCAGATGGACCGTTGGTCACTGGTGGCGACGTTGAACTATCTGAGCCACGATGCCGAGGCCGCGATCGTGCTGGCGAAGAACCCGCATTACAACACCGAAAAAGGCCGCAAGCAGATATCGCAGATGGTGACGGTGGCGGATTTGACGCGGACGGCGTTTATGAACGGCGATTTGTCGACGGTGATGTCGCCCCGGACGGTGATCACTTGGGCGCAGAACGCGGAGATTTTCCGCAATCTTGGCTATGCATTCCGGCTGACGTTCCTGAATAAGTGCGATGAGCTGGAGCGGCAAACGGTGGCGGAGTTTTATCAGCGCTGTTTTGCCGAGGAGTTGCCAGAGAGTGCGGCGAGTATGGCGATGAAGTGAGGTGGCTAGCACTCATTTGTGTCGTGGGATTAGTTGGTTGGCAACTGTACAACTTAGGCTACACGGTTGGTTTGAAAGCATCTCCTGATTATGCCCGGACGATTTCGGAGCAATTCAACATCAAAACCCAAGCAAATATTGCGAGGCTCGAATCTCTTGCTTCATCTTCACCGTCTTTTGAGCAGTGCTATCCGATAGTTCAAGGTTCGAGCCTTGATGAATATCAGTTCTGCCAAGAACTCTTGTCCGCTCAAGATGCGCGTGAAAATAGCGGGGCCTCTGATGAAACAAGTCGCATGCCGCGTTACTAAATGGCTACGATGTCCTTTATCGCAAGAGTTTCGTAAGCTGGAGTTTACCCCTTCGCGGCATATTGCTGAGTGAACCCTGCCCTAAAGTCATCTTGATTTGGCCAATCCGTTGCTATATTCATTTCGAATACCCCAACACTGAGGCCCCCATGGCATCCACCAGCCTCAGTCTCTCCCCGCATTGGGAAACCTTCATCCAAACCGAGGTCGCCTCGGGCCGGTTTGTGTCGGCGAGCGAGGTTGTGCGGGCGGCGTTGCGGGAGTTGGAGGATAAATCCAAGCGGTTGGACGCGTTGCGCGCGCATTTGCGCGAGGGGGCGGATCAAGCGGAGCGGGGGGATTTTGTGGTGGGATTTGATATGGATGCCGTGATTGAACGGGCGAAATCCGGCGCAGTGTGAGCGATTTTCACGTTACTCCAAGGGCCGCGCGCGATGTGGATGCCATTGCGAATTGGACCCTGCGCCATTGGGGAGTTGACCGGATGGAGCAGTATTTGCACGGCCTGAACGACGATTTTGCTGGCTGGCTTTGCATCCGATGGCGGGCCGCGCGCGAGACGATGTGGCATTTGGCTATCGCAGTTTCCCCGAAGGCCAGCATGTGGTGTTTTACATCGTCCAGACGGGTTCAGTCGCGATCATCGGGATTCCGCATCAGGCGATGGATGTGGGTGTATTTTTCGACTGACTCACCAAAAAAGGGTGCGCAGATTATGCGCACCCTTCTTTGTTTTCAGGCCGCTTTGGCGACGACATCGCTCTTTGCGTCCATCGTGGCATTCGCCCACCAGACGATATCGTCCAGCAAGGTTTTGGCGGCAGGCAGCAGGCTTGCTTCGATCTCTTCGACTGTGCCATTCATGTTTCCGCCCATTGGGTGGATTTTGAACAGGTCAGCGCCGCCGATGTGCACAGCGCTGCGCACGGGCACCATTTGCAATTCGACCGCCATGATCCGCAGATGTTGCAGCGCGGAGGATGCACCCATCGACCCGTAGGCAATGGCACCCATTGGTTTGCGCGCCCATTCTTTGGCGGCTTGGTCGATAGCGTTCTTCAGCGCACCGGTGACGGAGCGGTTGTATTCAGCAACGACAAAGATGAAGCCATCGAATTCAGCCAATTTGTTCTGCCATGCAATTGCAGCCGGGTCTTGCGACGGCATCCATGCGTTGCTGGCCATTTCGTTGAACAGCGGCAAGTTGTAGTCACGCAGATCAACCAGCTCCACCGTCATATCGGTGCGGGCTGCAGCTTGCTTTAGCATCCACTGTGCGGGCTTGTCGGCAAAGCGGGTGGCCCGGGTGGAGCCGATGATAATCGCGATTTTCGGTTTCGTGGTCATTGGCATGTCCTATTTTGACAGGGTGAAATCATATTTGGGTAAATCGGCCTGATACCGCTCTGCGGCAACTGCGCACAGATGTAGACCTTGCGTGCGTTGACGCACATTAATGCTGTTTGGCGGCCCTGAATGCCGTGATGCCGGTGAAGGCCACCCTTGCCCCCGCCCGCCGCCAGTGATTTATCTGGGGCATGACCAAAGCCAGTGACAACCCCGCCGATCCGTTCAAAAAGGCCCTCGCCGAGGCCACCAAAACCATGGCGAATGATCCCGATCTGACGGTGACATTCTCGGTCGACCCATCAGGGATGACCAAGGATTCAATGCGCCTGCCGCAGGTGTCACGCCGCATGACGCGGGATGAGGTCTTGCTGGCGCGCGGAACGGCTGATGCGTTTGCGCTGCGCTGGAAGTTCCATGATGACGCGGTTGCGGCGCGCTATACGCCCACCGGGGCGCTGGCGCGTGAGATTTACGACGCGATGGAAACGGCGCGCTGCGAAGCGGTTGGCGCGCGGTCTATGCCGGGAACGGCGGGCAATATTGATGCCAAAATCGGCCATGAGGCGGACCGCAAGGGCTATGCCCAGATCACGGCGCAGGCGGATGCGCCGCTTGCTGTGGCGGCGGGTTATCTGGTGCGGCATTTGGCGACGGGGCGGGACTTGCCCAAAGGGGCGGCCAATGTGATGGGGCTGTGGCGCGAGTTTATCGAAGGCCAAGCCAGCGAAACATTGGGCAATCTGGACCATGTGCTGGCCGATCAGGCGGCGTTTGCACGGCTGGCGCGCAAGGTGATCGCTGATCTGGGGTACGGCGACCAGTTGGGCGATGACCCCGATATGGACGACCCCGAAGATGGGTCGGACGACGCCGAGCAAGACGAGGATCAGCCCGATTCAGCGGGTGATGAGCAGGAAGAAGGGGAGGATAGCGAGGCCTCGCCGGAACAAACCCAGGATGACCAGCAAGATGCGGCGCAGGCGCAAGTCACCATGGACGACAGCGCCGATATGGAACAGGGCGACGAGGCGGAATTGCCGGAGGGCGAAGCGCCGCTGGAGCCGCCCGCCCCTGCCCCACATTCGGATGCTGACCCGAACTATGCCGTGTTTACCACGGATTTTGATGAAGAAATCAAGGCTGAGGATTTGGCAGAACCCGCCGAATTGGAACGGCTGCGGGCGTATCTGGATCAGCAGTTGGAGCCTTTGAAGGGGGCAGTATCCCGGCTT
>JANOFE010000134.1:0-22670 GCA_031413495.1 Pseudorhodobacter sp.
TGTGGGACATGACGCAAGCCTTGGCAACCGGGTGATCCTTGCCAATCAGGTGGCCATCGCGGGTCACTGTGTTATTGGGGATGATGTGATCATCGGCGGGTTGTCCGGCATTCACCAGTTTGTCCGCATCGGGCGCGGCGCCATCATCGGGGCGGTCACGATGGTGACCAATGATGTGGTGCCATTCGGTCTTGTGCAGGGTCCGCGCGGCGACCTTGATGGGCTGAACCTTGTCGGGCTGAAACGCCGCGGCGTTGACCGCGCCGATATCACCGCCATGCGGGCGGCCTACCAGATGCTGGCGCAAGGCGAGGGCACCTTTCTGGACCGCGCCCGCCGGCTGGCCGACGAATCCGAATCTGCCTATGTGCGTGAGATGACAGATTTCATTCTTGCCGCATCGGACCGCTCATTCCTGACACCCAAATGACGCGGGTGGCCCTGATCGCCGGGCGCGGTGCGTTGCCTGCGGCCTTGGTGGCAGAGATGCCAATCCCCCCCTTGATCTGTGCGATGGACGGCTTTTCGCCGGATAGCGTGACCGTTGATCAGGTGTTTCGGGTCGAACGCCTCGCGCTGTTTCTGCGCTGGCTGGAAGATCAGGCTGTTTCCCGCGTCGTCTTTGCGGGAGCCGTTCAACGCCCAAGGCTGGACCCATCGCTGTTTGATCCGCACACGGCGCAAATGGTGCCGCGCCTGATGGCCGCCATGCAGGCGGGCGATGACGCCACGTTGCGGGCTGTGGTGGCAATTTTTGAGGAAGCAGGTTTTACGGTGGTTGGGGTTGGCGATATTGCCCCTACGCTTGTGCCGGGCGCCGGACTGCTGACAGGCCAGACATCTGCAATCGACGACCAAGACGCAACACGCGCTGCGGCCATTGTTTTGGCGCTTGGCAGTGTTGATGTGGGGCAGGGCGCGGTCGTGCAACAAGGCCTGTGTCTGGCGGTCGAAGCCTTGCCCGGAACCGACCAGATGCTGGCTTCGGTTGCTCACCTGTCAAATACCTTGCGACCCGATCCGTCACGCGGCAAGGGCGTTTTCTACAAGGCCCCGAAACCGGGGCAGGATTTGCGTATAGATTTGCCCACGCTCGGCGTGCAAACGGTGGAACGCGCCGCTGCCGCTGGCTTGGCTGGCATTGCGTGGCAGGCAGGCGGTGTCATCTGCCTTGATCTGCCCGCCATGATCGCCACAGCTGAGGCCGCTGGCCTGTTTCTTTGGTCGCGCTGCCCATGAAACTGTTCCTCATCGCGGGCGAACCTTCCGGGGATCGCTTGGGTGCAGCCTTGATGGCAGGCCTGAAATCGCTGATCCCGGGTCTGGAACTTGCGGGCATCGGTGGTCCCTTGATGCAGGCAATGGGTATGCATAGCCTGTTCCCGATGGACGAGCTGTCGGTGATGGGCATTGCCGAGGTGCTGCCGAAATATCTGCACCTGAAACGCCGGATTGCCGAGGCCGCTGCCGCGGCACTTACCTTTGGTCCTGCTGCCCTGATCACCATCGACAGCCCCGATTTTTGCCTGCGCGTGGCCGCAATCGTGAAACAATCGCAACCGCGTTTGCGCACGATCCACTACGTCGCCCCGTCCGTTTGGGCTTGGCGTCCAGGCCGCGCTGCCAAAATGGCCCGCGTGATTAATCATGTGCTGGCCCTGCTGCCGTTTGAGCCGCCCTATATGGCCGCCGCCGGCATGAGCTGCGATTTTGTGGGCCACCCGGTTGTGTCAGACATCCCCACCCCAAGCAGCAAACCCGCCTTTGGCGACAGCCCGCTGATCCTGGCACTACCTGGCTCGCGGCGCGGTGAGGTGACCCGCCTTGCCCCGGTGTTCGGCCAAACCATGGCGGCGGTTTTGGCGCGCTATCCCAAAGCCCGCGTTGTGTTGCCGACATTGGCCGCGATCGCCCCCTTGGTGACGCAGCTGACCAAACCTTGGCCCCTGCAACCGCAGATCATCACCGATGCCGCGGAAAAGCGCACCGCCTTTGCGACTGCCAATGCAGCACTTGCCGCCTCAGGCACCGTGTCACTGGAACTCGCGGCCCACGGCTGCCCGATGGTCATAGCCTATGACATGCACCCGGTTACCCTTTGGCTGATGCAGCGGATGGCAAAGATCGACACGGTTACACTGGTCAATCTGGTATCAGAAACCCGCGTGATCCCTGAATTCATTGGTAAGAACTGCCGCGCTGATCTGATCGCCCCTGCCTTGCTTGGCGTTCTGGACGACCCGATGCGCCAATCGCAGGCGATGCAAGTCACGATGGACCGCCTTGGCCGTGGCGGCGAAGACCCAGGCCTGCGTGCAGCAAGGTCCGTTGTAGCACACCTCTGACGGCTTCCTTTTCGTCTAAATACTCAAGGCAGCGTTGGTCACCCGCGCAAATTTTGAGTATTTAAGCGAAAAGGAAGCCTGCGCTCAGCGGCCTTTCCAGATCCAACCGCCACCCAACACCCGGGCGTCACCGTCGCCGTAAAACACGCAAGCTTGCCCCGGTGACACACCATCTTCGGGGGACAGCAATTCTACGTCTGCCTCGGTCGCAGATATCGGGCGCAACACGGCGGGGCGGGGCGGGCGGGTTGACCGGATCCGCACAGAAACCTGCCATTCCGTGCGGCTATCAAAGGGCGCATCGCCCAGCCAGTTGATTTCGCGCAGCGGCACGCGCCGGGTGGACAGCGCTTCGCGCGGCCCAACGATGACACGTTTCAGCACAGGATCAAGCGCCACCACATACAATGGATCGCCCAAGCCGCCGATACCAAGCCCGCGCCGTTGGCCGATGGTATAGTGGATGATTCCGTTGTGCCGCCCCAAAACAGCACCCGCCATATCCACAATGTCCCCCGGATCGGCAGAACCGGGGCGCAGCTTTTCAATCACCGCCGCGTAGTTGCCATTCGGGACAAAGCAGATGTCCTGACTATCGGGTTTATCGGCCACAGGCAGGCCATAGCGCACGGCCAATGCGCGCGTTTCCGCCTTGGATTTCAGATGGCCCAACGGAAAGCGCAGATAGTCCAACTGTTCCGCCGTGGTGGAAAACAGGAAATAGCTTTGATCGCGCGCCGCATCGGCAGCAGCGTGCAATTCAGGCCCGTGCAAGCCCATTTTGCGCTGAATGTAATGCCCGGTCGCCATGCAATCGGCATCAAGGTCTTTTGCCGTGGCCAGCAAATCCTTGAACTTCACCCGTTCATTGCACCGAATGCAGGGCACTGGCGTTGCCCCTGCAAGATAGGCATCGGCGAATTCCTCGATCACGGCGTCACGAAAGGTGTTTTCATAATCCAGCACATAATGCGCAAAGCCCATGGTTTCGGCCACGCGCCGCGCATCGTGAATATCCCGCCCCGCACAGCACGCGCCCTTTTTCGCCAGTGCCGCCCCATGATCATAAAGCTGCAAGGTGACGCCGACCACGTCATAGCCTTCTTCTGCGAGTTGCGCTGCCACAACCGAACTGTCCACGCCACCCGACATCGCAACAACGACCCGCGTGTCCTGCGGGGCCTTGACAAAGCCAAGTGAATTGAGCGGATGATCTAGCGACATTTTGGGGGCTTTAACGCATTAAGGCAGATTTGCACCGCAATATATGAAAATGCGCCGCACTCTCAACCCCTCGTTTTTACCGATGCTTAAGCCTGTTGCGTCATTCTGCCCCAAAGAATGAGGAGCAACCCATGTATCTTAAACGCGTCGATGGGCCGCGCCAGATCACTTTGCCAGATGGCACTGTGCTTAGCCGTGCCGATTTACCCCCTCCGGAAACCCGCCGCTGGGTGGCCAGCCGCAAGGCAATTGTCGTAAAAGCCGTGATTTATGGCCTGATAACCGTGGCGGATGCTTTGGAACGCTATGCTTTGTCCGACGAAGAGTTCGCGCTTTGGCGGGCGGCTGTCGAAGTTCATGGCGACAAAGCGTTAAAAGTCACAACTTTGCAGAAATATAGACAACTTTAAGTTGTTTTTGTTTGGTCTTCTACATCGGTAACGCGCGGTTAACCATTGTCCCCCAACACTATCGTTAATGAACACCCCACCGAAGCGGAGATTGACCCCAGATGCGTATTTTACTTGTAGAAGATGATCCGACCACCTCGCGCAGCATTGAATTGATGCTGACCCATGCTAATTTAAATGTCTATTGTACCGATCTTGGCGAAGACGGCGTCGATCTGGCAAAACTTTATGATTATGACCTGATCTTGCTGGACCTGAACCTGCCGGACATGAGCGGGCATGAGGTGTTGCGCCAGTTGCGGCTGGCAAAGGTAGAAACGCCGATCCTTATCCTGTCGGGGTCTGACGATACCGACAACAAGCTGAAGGGTTTCGGCTTTGGTGCGGATGATTACATGACCAAACCCTTCCACCGCGAAGAACTGGTTGCCCGCATTCACGCCATCATCCGCCGGTCCAAAGGCCACGCGCAATCGGTGATTAAGACCGGCACGGTGAACGTCAATCTTGACGCGAAAACCGTTGATGTCGAAGGTAAGACCGTGCATCTGACCGGCAAAGAATACCAGATGCTGGAACTGCTTAGCCTGCGCAAGGGTACGACGCTGACCAAGGAAATGTTCCTGAACCATCTTTACGGCGGCATGGACGAGCCGGAATTGAAAATCATCGACGTGTTTATCTGCAAATTGCGCAAGAAACTGGCAGAGGCGACGGCGGGTGCCAATTACATCGAAACCGTCTGGGGCCGTGGTTACGTCCTGCGCGAACCGCTGCCGCTTGAGGCGCAACGCCGATATGCCGCGTCTGCCTGACGAAGGCCCCCTAGACCTTATCCCAACTGCCGCCTAAACCTTAGGTATTCTTGGTGAGGGCGGCGATGACCAACGGTGTATTGGCAAAGGATTTAACCCCTGCACAAGCGCGCGCCGAACGCGCGCGCTTGGCCACTCTGATTGCCGATGCAAACCGTGCCTACCACGGCGAAGATGCTCCGGATTTGTCCGACGCAGATTTTGACGCATTGAAACGCCGAAACGCTGACATCGAGGCACGCTTTCCTGCCCTTAAGCGCATTGACAGCCCGTCAGATAAGGTGGGGTCTGCCGCGTCTGACGGGTTTGGCAAGATCAGGCACGATGTGCGGATGCTAAGTTTGGAAAACGCTTTCGACGCCGTTGATATCACCGATTTTGATGACCGTGTCCGCAAGTTTCTGGGCCTGTCCGGTGCCGTGTCCTACACCGCAGAGCCCAAGATTGATGGTCTTTCGCTTAGCCTGCGCTATGTAAACAGCAAACTGACCCAAGCCGCCACACGCGGCGATGGCGAGGTCGGCGAGAATGTCACCGAAAACGCTCGCACCATTGCCGATATTCCGCAGCAGTTGCAGGGGGAAAACATTCCCTCACTTATGGATATTCGCGGCGAAGTGTACATGTCCCACGCCGATTTTGCCGCCCTGAACGCGCGCGGGCTTGCCAACGGCGAGAAAACCTTTGCCAACCCCCGCAACGCCGCCGCTGGATCACTGCGCCAATTGGATGCAGGTATCACCGCATCCCGCCCGCTAAGATTTTTCGCCTATGCGTGGGGGGCGCTATCCGACCCGCTGGCAAAAACGCAGTTCGGCGCGATCCAGCGCCTCACTACCCTAGGCTTTCAAACCAACCCGCTGACCACCCTATGCGATAGCCCGGATGCCATGCTGGAACACTACCGTCGCATCGAATCCCAACGCAGCACCCTTGGCTATGATATCGACGGCGTGGTCTACAAGGTCGATGATCTGGCGTTGCAGTCGCGCCTTGGATTTCGCTCCAACACCCCCCGCTGGGCCATTGCGCATAAATTCCCTGCAGAACTGGCCTGGACGCGGTTAGAATCCATCGACATTCAGGTCGGGCGAACGGGCGCTTTGTCCCCCGTGGCGCGGCTGAAACCCGTCACCGTTGGCGGCGTCGTTGTCTCCAACGCCACTTTGCATAACGAAGATTACATCCAAGGGCGCGACTCAAAAGGCAATCCCATCCGCGAAGGCCGTGATATCCGCGTCGGCGATTGGGTACAGGTCTACCGCGCGGGCGACGTGATCCCCAAAATCGCTGATGTCGATCTGGCGCAGCGCCCCGCCACGGCCCAACCCTACCAATTCCCCGACCTTTGCCCCGATTGCGGATCGCCCGCCATTCGCGAACCGGGCGATGCCGTGCGCCGTTGCACCGGGGGCTTGATCTGCCCTGCGCAAGCTGTTGAACGCCTGAAACACTTCGTCGCGCGCGGCGCGTTTGATATCGAAGGTCTGGGTGCCAAACAGGTTGAGGCGTTTTTCAATGATGCTGACCTGCCCATCAAAGCCCCCGCCGATATTTTCACCTTGCAGGCCCGCGATACCGCCCAACCGCTGCGCAAGTTGAAGAACCGTGATGGCTGGGGTGAAAGATCCACCACCAACCTGTTCGCGGCCATTGAAGACAAGCGCAAAATCCCGCTGAACCGCCTCATCTTTGCGCTCGGCATCCGCCATGTCGGCGACAGTTCAGCAAGTTTGCTTGCCAATCATTACGCCAGTTGGGCGGCGTTTGAGGCCGCAATGACCGGCGCCGAAATCGGCGATGGCCCGGAATGGCGCGATCTTACCGCCATCGACGGCGTCGGTGATGTGCTGGCCGCATCGCTTGTCACCGCCTTTCACCATCCGGCGGAACGCGCAGCGATAGATGCGCTGGCGGCCCATCTGACCGTCCAAGACGCCGTTCAACGTGCCGCAACAGACAGCCCGGTTGCCGGTAAAACCCTTGTCTTTACCGGCACCTTGGAAAAAATGTCCCGCGCCGAGGCCAAGGCGCGTGCGGAACAGCTTGGCGCAAAAGTTGCGGGCTCTGTTTCTGCCAAAACCGATCTGGTCATCGCGGGTCCGGGGGCAGGGTCAAAGGCCAAAGCCGCCGAGGCGTTGGGTGTTGCCATCATTGATGAAGACGGCTGGCTCGCCCTGATCGGCGCGCAATGAGCCGCCCCGAACCGCTGTTCCCCCTATTTGCAAGTCTGGAGACGTTGGATGGTGTTGGCCCCAAAACCGCCACAGCCTTCAGCGCCCTGAACGTCGAACGCCCGAAAGACCTGTTGTTCCTTTTGCCCCATTCCGGCATCGACCGCGCCCGAAAAAATTCCGTCCGTGATGTGATACCACCCACCACGATCACCGTCGAAGTCACTGTTGGCGGCCACTTTCCGCCCCGCAGCAAAGGCAAACCTTACCGCGTCATGGTGCGCGATGCCGCGTTTGAATTTCAATTGGTGTTTTTCCACGCGCGCGGCGACTACCTGACCAAACTTTTGCCCACCGGGCAAAAACGCCTTGTGTCAGGCCGCGTCGAAATTTTTGATGGCATCGCCCAGATGGTGCACCCTGACCATGTTTTGCGACCCGAAGACGCAGGCGAATTGCCGCTTTTTGAACCAGTTTATCCCTTGGTTGCGGGCGTTACGCAAAAATCGGTCCAGCGCGCGGCACTTTCGGCTATCGCCCGCGCACCTGCCCTTGCAGAATGGATCGACGGGCCGTTGAAGGCCCGCGAAGGCTGGCCTGATTGGCTGGACGCGGTGAAAATTGCGCATGCGCCCACCACCAACGCTGATATTGCGGCCACTGCACCCGCCCGCCAACGGCTTGCCTATGACGAACTGTTCGCCCATCAATTGACGTTGTCGCTGGCCCGCGCCAGCCTGCGACGGGGCAAAGGTGTCGCAAGTCTTGGCACTGGCAGGCGGCAAACCTTGGTCCTGCAAAGTTTGCCCTATGCCCCAACCGCCGCCCAAAGCCGCGCCATTGCCGAAATCGCCGCAGATATGGCCGCCCCTTTGCGGATGAACCGTTTGCTGCAGGGCGATGTCGGGTCCGGCAAAACCCTTGTAGCGTTCCAAGCGCTGCTGATCGCGGTGGAGGCGGGCGGGCAGGGCGTCATGATGGCCCCCACCGAAATTTTGGCGCGTCAGCACCACGAAAGCCTTGGTCCCTTGGCCAAGGCTGCCGGGGTAACCCTTGTTTTGTTGACTGGCCGCGACAAAGGCAGTGAACGCAGTGCCAAACTTGCCGCTCTTGCCGGTGGCCATACCGATATTCTCGTTGGCACCCACGCCGTGTTCCAAAAGGACGTCATTTTTCACGATCTGCGCCTTGCGGTTGTCGATGAACAGCACCGCTTTGGCGTGGCACAGCGGATGGAACTTGGCGCGAAGGGCGATGCTGCCGATGTGCTGGTGATGACCGCCACGCCAATTCCGCGCAGCTTGGCCTTGGCCACACACGGCGATATGGATGTGTCGGTGCTGGATGAAAAGCCAGCCGGGCGAAAGCCTGTGAAAACCGCCCTGATCTCCACAGAACGGATAGACGAGGTGGTTGCTCACCTTGCCAAAGCTGTCGCTGAAGGGCGTCAATCCTATTGGGTCTGCCCGCTGGTTGAGGACAGTGAAGTGCTGGATTACGCGTCCGCCGAGGCGCGGTTTCAGCACCTGCGCGCGGCCTTGGGGGACGGCGTCGCAGGTCTTGTCCACGGCCAAATGCCGCCATCTGACAAAGACGCCGCAATGGCGCGCTTTGTGGCGGGGGACACCAAAGTTCTGGTCGCCACCACCGTAATCGAAGTGGGGGTGAACGTGCCCAATGCCTCGATCATGGTGATCGAACGGGCCGAAACCTTTGGCCTGTCGCAACTGCACCAGCTGCGCGGTAGGGTCGGGCGCGGGGCCGCTCAATCCACCTGCCTGATGCTGTATCAGGCCCCGCTGGGCGAGGCTGGCATCCGCCGCCTGACCGTGCTGCGCGATACCGAAGATGGTTTTCGCATTGCCGAAGAAGATCTTGCCATGCGCGGCGCGGGCGATTTGATCGGCACCGCGCAATCTGGCCTTCCCCGGTTTCGCGTGGCCGATCTGGAACGCCAGGCGGCCCTGATGGCCGTTGCCCAATCCGATGCCCGCAAACTGCTTGCGGACGATCCAGACCTAACCACCCCACGCGGCCGTGCCGCGCGCACGCTTTTGTGGTTGTTGGATCAAGACCGCGCAATTCTTTTGATATCAGTAGGTTAGAAAGACACTGGCGCATCGCTGCCTGTCAAACCCATTAAAATCCCCGTTTGTTCACAAATGTTCTTATAAAGTTCTTTACAAGTGGTTAATTATTTGAGAACAATAGAGCAACAAATCAGTGGAGATTGCTATGCTAACGGAAATCAAAGACATCCTATCCCGGTCCCGCGATACGGTGATTGAAGATTCAATTGGCGTGATTTCACTGTTCGCCTTGCTGATCGCCGGGCTTTACTTGTCCGGCACTACCTGAACTTAGACGGGTCCCGTTTCTGCCTGCGTTCCCGGTTCGGCGCGGCATTTCTCCCCAGAATGCCACATATGAAGCTGCCCTGCTTCATGCGCTTGCACCCTGTGATACGCGACTTGCCGCCGCCATCCCGAACCGGATGCGCGGCGGTTTTTTTTATGCATTGGTCAGCTTTTCCGCCGCCAGCATGGCATCTGCCGTCGCCTCCAGCGGCAGAAGTATTGATGCATGACGATTTTTATAATCGCGCGCCGGAATTAGCACATCAAACCCGTCAAACGGTGCCGCAGGCACCGGCCCGCCAGATTTCAACATGCCTGCCAAGGAATCGCGTGCAGCCTCTACCTCGGCGCGCGTCCGCCCAATCACCACCCCACCAAGAACAGACGCCGCCGCCTGACCCAAGGCACAGGCTTTCACATCCTGCGCAAATGTTGCAACACGCCCGCCGTGCACCGTGACATCCACAGTCACCGTCGACCCACACAAGGGAGAGCGGCGTTTGGCAGACCCATCAGGCGCATCAAGCCGCCCCAAATGCGGAATGCTTGCTGCCAATTCCAAGATACGTCCTGAATACAGCTTGATCAGATCACTGTCGCTCATCACTTCCCTCGGGCTGACCTTATCAGTAGACTGGCCTTATCAGTAGATAGGCCGGGCAAAGGCATTTGAAAAGGACGCGCTGCATGCCATTTGATCCCACGTCGCTGACATTTGATGCAAACGGCCTGATCCCGGTCATAGCCCAGGATCATCGCACGGGTGAGGTGCTGATGTTTGCCTGGATGAACGCAGATGCCGTGATGCTGACACTCACCACCGGCTGCGTGACCTACTGGTCTCGGTCGCGTGCTGCGTTCTGGATAAAGGGTGAAACCTCGGGCCACACCCAACGCCTGATTGATTTGCGCATAGACTGCGACCGCGATTGCCTTCTGGTCATGGTCGAACAGAACGGCCCAGCTTGCCACACCAACCGCAGATCGTGTTTTTACACGGCGCTGCGCGACGGGGCCGAGGTTGAACTATTGACGCCAATCGCGTGACACCAAGAGTTTTCAGAAAACTCATTGCAAAATCCTTCTGATGGATTTTTGCCTATAGCCCGACCATCGCCCGAATATCCGCAGGCGTCGCCCCTTCAGCGCGAAACTTTGACAAAGCCCGCGCATCATCACGTTTGGCCAACCGCTTGCCCGCATCATCGCGGATCAGGCTGTGGTGGTGGTAGATAGGGGTCGGCAGGCCCAACAGGCACTGCAGGATCACCTGAATTTGCGTGAAGTCGAACAAATCCTCCCCCCGGATCACATGGGTGATGCCCTGATCGGCGTCATCCAATGCCGATGCCAAAAAGTAAGCGACGATATCTTCGCCTTTGCGCGATAAGACCACATCGCCCATCTGTGCTGTCGCTGTGCTCGGGTCAACGCAGTGTCGGCCAACATGTGACTGGCCGGTTTCGCTAAAGGAAACATCGCATCCCGAAATGGCCCGCAGTGCACGGTTTAGATCAAGCCTAAGCGCATCATCCGGCAGCCGGGTTGACATATGTCTGCCACGACAGGTGCCGGGATAAACGTTGAATGCCACGCCTTCCTGCGGTGCCGACAACGCGTCCCGTATATCAGACCGGCTACAGCCACAGGGGTAAAGCAGCCCGCGCGCTATCAAAGGTTCCAGCCGCGCGGTGTAGGCTGCGATGTGGTCGGACTGGTGATGCACAGGCCCGTCCCACGTCAGGCCAAGCCAGCGAAGGTCATCCCTGATCTGGGCGTCAAATTCCGGGCGCGATCGTTCAAGATCGGTATCTTCCATGCGCAGCAGAAACCTGCCACCCGCCGCCTGCGCCATATCCCACGCCAGTATCGCCGAATAGGCATGCCCCAGATGCAAAGGCCCGGTTGGTGACGGCGCAAATCTGGTCACAAAATCAGGCGGCATCCTGAGCAGCCTGCTCTGCCAACCACCCTGCAAACGCCTCTTTCGCGCGGTCTGTATAGGCCTTGTAGCGGTCTTTGCGCCCCTTGCGACCGCCCTTCGCCTCAATCGGTGGGAAAAGCCCGAAATTGACATTCATCGGCTGAAACGTTTTCGCCTCCGCCCCGCCGGTGATATGCGTGATCAATGCCCCCATCGCCGTCTCCGCAGGCGGCGGCTGCAAAACGCCCCCCAATAACTCCGCTGCCGCCATCCGCCCCGCCAGCAGGCCTATGGCCGCACTTTCAACATAGCCTTCCACCCCGGTTACTTGCCCCGCAAAGCGGATGTTAGGGCGCGATTTCAATCGCATCTGATCATCCAGCACGGTGGGTGAGTTCAAAAACGTATTGCGATGAATGCCACCAAGCCGCGCAAAATTTGCATCTTTCAAACCGGGTATCGTCTTGAAAACAGCAGTTTGCGCCCCGTACTTCATCTTTGTTTGAAAGCCGACCATGTTGTAAAGCGTGCCCAGTTTGTTATCGCGACGCAGCTGCACCACGGCATAGGGCTTTGGCCCGCCATGCGCATCGGTCAGCCCCACAGGCTTCATCGGCCCAAAGCGCAGCGTTTCGCGCCCGCGTTCGGCCATCACCTCGATCGGCAGACAGCCGTCGAAATATCCCGCCGTCTCACCCTCGTGAAATTCCGTCTTTTCCGCTGCCAATAGCGCGTCGATAAACGCGTAATACTCGTCCCTGTTCATCGGGCAATTCATATAGGCGGTCTGTTCTTCGGTCGTTTCGCCCTTGTCATAGCGCGACTGCATCCACGCCACTGACATATCCACCGTGTCGGCATATACAATCGGCGCAATTGCATCGAAAAACGCCAAAGCATCGGCCCCGGTTTCCGCCTTGATCGCCTCCGCCAATGTGCCAGATGTCAACGGTCCGGTGGCGATAATCCATGTGCCATCTGAAGGAAGCGATGTAACTTCGCCGTAAGATGCAGAAATCAACGGATGCGCCATCAACCGCGCGGTCACTGCCGCAGCAAACGGATCACGGTCCACCGCCAAAGCGCCACCTGCAGGCAGCTTGTGGGCCTCGGCCATTTCCATGATCAACCCACCGGCTGCGCGCATTTCCCAATGCAGCAGCCCCACGGCGTTGCGTTCGTCATCATCGGACCGGAACGAATTGGAACAGACCATTTCCGCAAAATGCCCGGTTCGATGCGCGAATGTGCCAACCTTCGGGCGCATCTCATGGATCACCACCCGCACGCCCATGTTTGCTGCTTGCCAAGCGGCCTCTGATCCGGCCATTCCGCCGCCGACGATGTGCAATGTTTGTGTCATGGTATCTGTTTTACGGCCAGATCGGGCCCTTGAAAAGGCCAAAGCCCACTGCGGCGTGCTTCGAAAAATGGCTGACGGCATTTCTGCGCCAATCAAGTGCGTGCAGATTACTCAGAACATCCCACGCCGCAGCAATGGATCGAAGGGTTGCATGCTGGCAAAGCCGCGCTTGGCCAACCCACGTTTAGCGCCACCGCCGCTGCCCAAGTGCAGCGTAATGCCCAACTCTGCCCGCGTTTCAAACGCAGCCTTCGTGCGTCCGCCTACGCCATCGCGCACTATGGCCGCAGAAAGCGCCCAGGACCGCCCCGATGGTTGATAGCTGATCCCAATCCGCGCCGCCGTCATCACGGCCCGTAATGCCGCCTCATCAACCTCTGCGATTGCCAGATCACCGTGTATTGCCATTTGATCATTCACCGCGTGGCTTGCCCCCAGCGACAGGCTGATAAACTCCATGTTGCCCGGCATCGCCATGCCAATCCCGGCGCGACCATGCAATTGGGTGCGATCAGACAGGGCGAACATGCCTTCTACGCCGACCATGGCAATCGTCGCCTCACGGCCATCCATGTCGGCAAGGCTAAAGAAAAGTCCGTATTTCGCGGCGTCATGCGGCATTATGTAAAGATGCGCATCGAGTTGCCCCAAAAATTCGCGTCCATAGCTTACGACGCCCAGATCAAGCTGCAAACCGTGCACATCGGTTAGGGCGACATCACTGCTTAGCCGTGCATTGCCGCTGGCACCATTGCCACTGGTCGCGCCGCCAAGCGTTATGTCAGCAAACCGAAAGCCAAGGCTATCTGCCCTTGCCGCCGTTGACAGCGCCGCAAGGCTGGCGACAAAGCCGAGGCACAGAAATTTGGAAACCATGATACACCTCAACTGGGCACAAGACGGGGCAAACATCGCCCCAGCGACGCCGACTGACATCGCATGTCTGATATTGCAAAATGCTTATGGTAAATAAAGCGCTAATATAACAATGGGTTAATTGGTAAACAGGTCAGGCGCGCCCAAGCAACCGGCGCTGTTCCATAACAAATGCAGCAGCCTCTGCGCCGGTTGCGGGGCCGCGATAACGACCAAGCTTTGCTGCGATTTGAAAAAAACCTGGCGCTGGCAAGCCACCCGATAACTTGCCCTCACACAGCGCCGCGATGAATGGCTGCCCCGCGGCCATATCAACCTGCATCAAGGCCTCCAGGGCCGATGTGACTTTGGCAATCGCACCAGGGCCCTTTACATCAAGATCACGCGCCAAAGCCCCGTAAGATATGGGATCTGTGGACTGAAGCAGGGCACTTTTTATCCGCTCAGATAGGTCTTTCTCGTCATGCAAAACCGCCATTTTCGCAGCTTACGCCTCCTCATCTCCCTGATCTGCGATACGCGCAACTGATACCACTTCCTCGTCGCCGCCTGTGTTAAACACCTTCACACCGCCTGCTGACCGCGACCGGAACGAGATTTGTTCCACTGGCACCCGAATGGATTGCCCGGTTGATGTGGCCAACATGATCTGGTCGGTCAGTTCCACTGGAAAGCTTGCCACCAACGGCCCACCCCGCATGGCCCCGTCCATCGCCTTCACGCCCATGCCACCACGGCCCCGAACGGGGTAATCGTGGCTGGATGACAGCTTGCCAGCGCCACCTGTCGTGATGGTAAGGATCAAATCTTCGGACGCCGACATTTCGGCAAAGCGTTCCAACGGCAGTTGTCCCGCCTCAACCGCGTCGTCGTCTTCATCCGCCTCGGCGGCATCATCCAGCACACCTTCCTGCGCGCGCCGCATTTTCAGGTATGCCACACGTTCGGCAGGTTCCGCCTCAAAATGCCGGATGATCGCCATTGAAACAACCTTATCGGCCCCTTGCAGCCTGATGCCGCGAACTCCAGTTGACCCACGGCTTTTGAAAACGCGGATTTCCGTTGTCGGGAACCGGATCGCCCGGCCACCTGAAGTAACCAGCATAACGTCATCATTTTCATCAGCAATTGCCGCATTCACCAACGTCACACCGTCTGGCAATTTCATCGCGATCTTGCCGTTGCGCATGACATTGGTGAAATCCGACAGATCGTTTTGCCGCACATCGCCGTCAGATGTCGCAAACACAATCTGCAGATCATCCCATTCTTCTTCGGGCGCATCCACCGGCATCAGGGCGGCAATGGAAACGCCCTGATCAATCGGCAGGATGTTGATCATCGCCTTTCCCTTGGCCTGACGCCCCGCCAAAGGCAATCGCCAGGTTTTCAGCTTGTACACCATGCCGTCGGTGGTGAAGAACAACAGCTGCGTATGTGTATTGGCCACAAACAGCGTGGTCACAACATCATCTTCCTTGGTCGCCATCGAGGCCAGACCCTTGCCACCGCGCCGCTGAGATCGGAACTCCGCCAATGGCGTACGCTTGATATAGCCGCCAGAGGTGATGGTCACCACCATATCTTCGCGCTCGATCAGATCTTCGTCTTCCATGTCGCCGGACCAGTCGACAATCTCGGTCCGCCGTGGCACGGCGAAAAGCGCGCGTACTTCGCGCAATTCGTCCGAAATAATCGCCATAATCCGGTCGCGTGACCCCAGAATATCCAGATAATCCTGAATTTTCCCAGCCAGTTCCAGCAATTCGTCAGTGATTTCTTTCACCCCAAGTGCCGTCAACCGCTGCAAGCGCAGTTCTAAAATAGCGCGGGCCTGAATTTCCGACAGATTATAGGTGCCGTCGTCATTCACCGGATGACTTGGGTCGTCTATCAGCTTGATAAACGGAATGATTTCCCCCGCTGGCCAGCGCCGCGTCATCAACCGCTCCCGCGCCTCTGCCGGATCGGCGGATGTTCGGATGGTTGCCACCACCTCATCCACATTAGAAACCGCTACCGCCAAACCACACAGAATATGGCTGCGCTCGCGCGCTTTGCGCAATTCAAACGCCGTGCGCCGCGCCACAACTTCTTCGCGGAAGCTGATGAAATAGCTTAGAAAATCGCGCAGCGTCAACTGTTCAGGACGCCCGCCGTTCAGCGCCAGCATATTGCAGCCGAAACTGGTCTGCATCGGCGTGAACCGATAAAGCTGGTTCAACACCACGTCCGCCGTCGCATCGCGCTTTAACTCAATCACCACCCGCACACCAATCCGGTCAGATTCGTCCTGCACGTGGGAAATGCCTTCGATCTTTTTCTCGCGCACCTGTTCCGCGATGATCTCAATCATCCGGGCTTTGTTCACCTGATACGGGATCTCGTCGATGATTATCGCAAAACGGTCTTTACGAATTTCTTCAACCCGCGTTTTGGCGCGGATGATCACCGACCCGCGGCCTTCCAGATAAGCCTTGCGCGCGCCAGACCGGCCCAAAATCAACGCCCCTGTCGGGAAATCAGGTGCCGGAATAATTTCCATCAACTGTTCGGTCGACATATCGGGATTCTCAATCAGCGCCAGCGCACCGTCGATCACTTCACCCAGGTTATGCGGCGGAATATTGGTGGCCATACCCACCGCAATGCCAGACGCGCCATTGACCAGCATATTGGGAAAACGGGCTGGCAGAACCGTAGGTTCACGGTCTTTACCATCATAATTGTCTTGGAAATCGACGGTTTCCTTGTCGATATCGGCCAGCAGAAACGCTGCAGGCTTGTCCATCCGCACTTCGGTATAGCGCATGGCGGCGGCGTTGTCGCCGTCCATTGATCCGAAATTACCCTGCCCATCCAACAGTTTAAGCGACATACTGAAAGGTTGCGCCATCCGCACCAGCGCGTCATAAATCGACGCATCGCCATGCGGGTGGTATTTGCCCATCGTATCGCCCACAGGGCGCGCCGATTTGCGGTAAGATTTGTCATGTGTGTTGCCGGTTTCGTGCATGGCAAATAAAACGCGCCGATGCACCGGTTTCAGGCCATCGCGCAGGTCCGGAATGGCGCGGCTGACGATCACGCTCATCGCGTAATCGAGATAGGCCGTCTTCATTTCCTCAACGATAGAAACCTGCGGCCCGTCGTGATGCGCACGGACTGGAATTTCGTCTGCGTTCTCAATATCTTCTGGCTCGTCGGACAAAACACGCGCTCTTTTCTGGGACACCGCTAGATTTAGCTTATCCTAGTATAGCGCATCCCGCATATGGGGTGCAATGCCTGCGCCGACCGATAGTGCCTATTTCGCCGCCCGCAGCAGCATGCCAAACAAATCGCGCGGGTCATCCGGGTCTGCGATCATATCCAGGTTGTCGTAAAGCCCGGTTTCTTTAACCTTGTGAAGCACATAGCGCAGGGCGCTAAAGTCTTCTACCGCAAAGCCAACAGAATCAAACAAGGTGATCTGGCGCGCATCTGTCCGCCCCGGCACCGCCCCGGTGATCACTTGCCACAACTCCGTCACCGGATGGTCCGGCGCAAGCTGTTGTATCTCGCCCTCCACCCGTGTTTGCGGCGGGTATTCCACAAAAATGCTCGACCGCAGCAGTATGTCCTTGTGCAGTTCCGTCTTACCGGGGCAATCGCCGCCAACGCCATTTATATGAACGCCGGCACCCACCATGTTGTCGGTCAGGATCGTTGCATATTGCTTGTCCGCCGTAACAGTTGTGATGATATCTGCCCCCAAAATCGCCTCTTCCGGTGTGGTGCAGTGTGCGAGCTTCAACCCATAACGCGCTAGATTCGCGATACATTTCCGGGTGGCATCTGCGTCGATATCGTAAAGCCGCACTTCCGATATCCCGCAAATCGCCTTGAACCCCAGCGCCTGAAATTCGGCCTGCGCGCCGTTGCCGATCAACGCCATCACGCGCGCATCCTTTGGGGCCAGCCACTTCGCGGCCATCGCCGATGTCGCCGCTGTGCGCAAAGCCGTCAGAATCGTCATTTCAGACAACAACACCGGATACCCTGTCGCCACATCGGCCAGCAATCCAAACGCCGTCACTGTCTGCAAGCCCGCCTTGGTGTTTGACGGATGCCCGTTCACATATTTGAACCCATAGGTTTCACCGTCCGACGTGGGCATCAGTTCAATCACCCCCACATCAGAATGGCTGGCCACGCGCGGGGTTTTGTCAAACAGCGGCCAACGGCGGAAGTCAGCCTCGATTTCGTCCGCCAGATCACGCAAAACGCGCTCTATTCCAAGATGAAGAACCAGCTTCATCATATTGTCGACGCTAACAAAAGGGACAAGGTTCAACGCCATGATCAAGAACTCCTCGTGGGTCGGTCAAACACTTTTTTGCCCATCAAACTGCCGACCAAATCCACCATCAACTGTGCCGTTTTTCCGCGTTCGTCCAGAAACGGGTTCAATTCCACCAGATCAAGCGATGTCACCAACCCGCTTTCGTGCAGCAATTCCATCACCAGATGCGCCTCGCGAAAGGTAATGCCGCCCGGAACTGTGGTGCCGACCGCAGGGGCAATAAACGGGTCCAGAAAATCCACATCCAGTGACACATGCAACATGCCGCCATCGGCGCGCACTGCATCCAGAAATTCCCGCAGCGGGGCCACGATGCCGCGTTCATCCAGCAGCCGCATGTCATTGATCGCGATGTCGTGCTGCAGCAACGCCGCATGTTCGGCGGGGTCAACCGACCTTATGCCATACAGGCAAATCCGGTCAGCGCGCACCGGGGCAGGGAAAGCGGGAAAGGCATCAAACCCATCGCGCCCGGCGATATAGGCCAAAGGTGTGCCGTGCAGATTGCCTGACGTGGTGGTCAGCGGCGTGTGGAAATCCGAATGCGCATCCAGCCAGATCAAATACAACGGCCGGCCCTGCCTTGCCGCAAAGGCCGCAGCGCCAGCAACAGACCCAAGCGCCAGCGAATGATCGCCGCCAAGAATAATCGGAAACCCACCCTCCGACAGCGCATCATCCACGCGGTCCATCAGAACTTCGGTCCAACCCACCGTTTCAGCAAGCAAATGCACCACCGGGTTGGCGCAGGTCACAACCGGCAAATCACCAAGCGCCAGATCACCCCAATCCTCAACCGCATGCCCCTGATCGCGAATGGCCGCCGCAATGCCCGCCACGCGGTAGGCCGCTGGCCCCATCAGGCAACCAGCCCGTTTTTGCCCGGAATCAATTGGCGCACCGATCAGGATGGTTTTTGGCATCGCAGTCTCCCTTTGCGGCTGACAATCTTTCCGCCTTGCGGCAAATCCTAGCCGCTCTATTGTCATTTTGCGTAATACTTTGTGCAAAACGGCGAAGGATTTGCCCAGCATGGATGACACAGATCAACTTTTGCTGGCAGAGCTTCGCCGTGATGGCCGCGCCTCGCTGTCCGATCTCGCCGCCCGCCTGAATTTGTCGCGCGCCACCGTTCGCGCGCGGATGGAACGGCTGACCGATCGTGGCGAAATCGCGGGGTTTTCTGTCGTCACCCGTGGCGATGTGTCGGCCGCCCCCATTCGCGGCCTGATGCTGATCGGGATTGAAGGGCGCGGCGCAGAACGCATCATGGCCCGCCTTGCCGGCCTGCCACAGGTGCAAGCCGTCCATTCCACCAATGGCAAATGGGATCTGATCGCAGAAATTGGCGCCGCCACCTTGACGGAACTGGATGAGGTGATCTTTCGCATCCGCAATATCGAAGGTGTGATGACATCGGAAACCAACCTGCTTTTGACCACTCGCAAAGCCGGGCGTCGGTAATTCAACGGTGCGGCCACACATTCGCGCGACCAGTACGCACACCCCCATTGGACCCACGCACATTTCGCATTATGCTACATAGCACTCCCGCCGTAAGGACCGCCCATGATTATCGAACTTGGCCATTTCGCGTTGATCCTCGCTTTTGCGGTGGCCATTTTGCAATCAACCCTTCCGATGATCGGGGCCGCCCAAAACCGTGCAGGCTGGATGTCGCTGGCAGAACCTGCCGCCACAACCCAATTTCTGTTGATTGCGTTCAGTTTTGCAGCACTGACATATGGCTTTGTGACCTCTGACTTTTCGCTGAAACTTGTTGTGGCCAATTCCCACACATTGAAGCCGATGCTTTACAAAGTTGCCGGTGTCTGGGGCAACCATGAAGGATCATTGCTGCTGTGGGTTTTGATCCTGTCGCTTTTTGGGGCCTGTGCCGCGTGGTTTGGCGGCAGTCTTCCCCCCACCCTGCGGGCGCGTGTGCTAGCCGTGCAGGGGCTGATTGGTGTCGCCTTCCTTGCCTTCATGCTGTTCACTTCGAACCCGTTCCTGCGGCTTGCCACCCCGCCGCTGAATGGCCAGGATTTGAACCCGTTGCTGCAAGACCCCGGCCTCGCCTTCCATCCGCCCTTCCTCTACCTCGGCTACGTCGGCCTTTCGATGTCGTTCAGCTTCGCCGTCGCCGCCCTGATCGAGGGCCGGGTTGATGCTGCATGGGGCCGCTGGGTGCGGCCATGGACGCTGGCTGCGTGGATATTTCTGACCATCGGCATCGCGATGGGGTCTTGGTGGGCCTATTACGAACTTGGCTGGGGCGGCTTTTGGTTTTGGGACCCGGTTGAAAACGCGTCCTTCATGCCGTGGCTTATTGCGGCGGCCCTTCTGCATTCCGCCATCGTGGTGGAAAAGCGCGAAGCGTTAAAGGCTTGGACAATCCTGCTGGCCATCCTCGCCTTTGGCTTTTCGCTGATCGGTACCTTCATCGTGCGGTCCGGCGTGCTGACATCCGTGCATGCCTTTGCCAATGATCCCGAACGTGGCGTGTTCATTCTGATGATCCTTGGCCTGTTCATGGGCGGCGCGCTGACCCTGTTTGCCCTCCGCGCCGGGCGGATGGAGGCAAAGGGCGTGTTTTCCACCCTTAGCCGCGAGTCTGCTTTGGTGGCCAACAACCTGCTGCTCGCGGTGTCCTGCTTTGTTGTCTTTATCGGTACAATCTGGCCTCTGGTCGCCGAATTGTTCTTTGATCGGAAACTGTCTGTGGGGGAGCCCTTCTTCAATGCCGCCTTCACCCCCTTCATGGTGGCTCTCGCGGTGTTGCTGCCCATCGGATCGCAATTGCCGTGGAAACGTGGCGGCAGCGCAAAACTGCTGGTCCCGCTGCGCACCGGGTTGATTTTGGCACTTGCCTGCACGGCGCTTGTTTTTGCCATGCAAACCGGGCGCTCTGCCCTTGGCCCGATTGGCGCTGGTCTTGGCGTCTGGGTGGTCTGGGGGGCGATCAGCGATCTGTGGTCCCGCACCGGCCGTGATAGCATCGCCACCCGTGCCGCGCGCCTGACCCGCCTGCCGCGTGCGGACTGGGGCAAAGCCACCGCCCACGCCGGTTTTGGCGTCACCCTGTTTGCTGTGGCTGCCATGAACGCGTGGTTGACCGAAGATATTCGCGTGGTCAAAATCGGTGAAAGCTTTCCGCTTGGCCGTTATGATGTGCAACTCGTTGATGTAAAAGCTGTGCAAGGTCCGAATTACACGGCCACCGTCGCCGAAATGCGCGTCACCCGGGCCGGGGCGCAGGTGGCAGTATTATTCCCGGAAAAGCGTCTTTACCCGGTTCAAGCGATGCCCACCACCGAAGCCGCGATTGACCAAGGGTTTCTGCGCGACCTCTACCTCGTGATAGGGGATCCGCAAAAAGACGGCGGCTGGGCCCTGCGCGGCTACATCAAACCCTTCGCGAATTGGATTTGGGGCGGGGCCTTGATGATGGCGCTTGGCGGCATCTTCAGTCTGTCTGACCGCCGCTATCGTGCCGCAGCCGGGGCAAGGCGTGCCCCCCAGGGCCTGCCCGCCGAATGAAGCTATACGCCTTAATCCTTGCCACGCTGATGGCCGCCAGCCCTGCAATGGCCGTGCAACCGGACGAGGTTTTGGCCGATCCTGCGCTCGAATCCCGCGCCCGCGATCTGTCACGCGGCCTGCGATGTCTGGTCTGCCGTAATGAAAACATCGACGACAGCAACGCAAGCCTTGCCCGCGACCTGCGCCTGTTGCTGCGCGAACGCCTGACGGCGGGCGATACGGATGCGCAAGCGGTGGCATTCATCGTCGATCGCTACGGTGAATTTGTGCTGCTGAACCCGACCACGGGCGGCGCAAACTTGATCCTGTGGTGGGCTGGCCCCGCCATGCTGGTGACGGGCCTTGGCATTTCCGCGCTCTATCTGCGGCGCAGGCGCGCGGCAGCAGAGCCTGACCTGGCGCTGTCAGACAGTGAAACCGCGCGGTTGTCAGAAATTCTGAAAGACTGACGCCGGGTTTTTCTTTGCTGCGGCCTGTGCCTTGATATGCTTTGGCAAACAGCAAGGGGTGCCGCCATGTCCTATCAAACCATCCTCTCGGACATGTCAGGCGACGTGGCTATTCTCACCCTGAACCGCCCCGATGTGATGAACGCCCTGACATCGCAACTTCGCACCGAACTGCTTGATGCCATCACCCGCGCCGCCCAATCCGCCCGCGCCCTTGTCATAACCGGCGCTGGCCGCGCCTTTTGCTCTGGTCAAGACCTTGGTGATGCAACCGCCCTCGGCGCAGTCGACATGGAACGCCTGCTGCGCGACGAATATGAACCGCTGCTGAACGCCATCTACAACAGCCCCATTCCCACCATAGCCGCCGTCAACGGTGCCGCCGTCGGGGCAGGGGCCAACCTCGCCCTTGCCGCCGACGTGGTCATCGCCAGCCATTCCGCCAGCTTTAGCCAATCCTTCACCCGGATCGGCCTGATCCCCGATGCCGGTGGCACTTATTGGCTGCCGCGCCAAATCGGCATGCCCCGCGCCATGGGGGCTGCGTTGTTTGCCGACAAGATCACCGCCCTCCAAGCCGCCGAATGGGGCATGATCTATGACGCCGTTCCGGATGATGATTTCGGGCCCCACTGGCGGCAGCGCGCCGCCCAGCTGGCGGCTGGCCCAACTGCTGCATATGCCCGCGTCAAGCAAGCCCTGCGCGCCAGCCCCGCCAACGATCTTGCTTCTCAACTGGCGCTGGAGGCTCGCCTCCAAGGCGAATGCGGTCAAACCGAAGCACGCAAGGCATCACCGGCAAGACGGGCCAGTTCCACACCCGCATGTGCCGCGACTACGCCAAC
>JANOFE010000135.1:0-3885 GCA_031413495.1 Pseudorhodobacter sp.
GCCTGCCACTTTCCCGGCAACCCGATCATGCCGGGCTGCCTCGGCCTTGATGGCCTTTGGCAACTCACCGGCTTCAACCTCGGCTGGCGCGGCTGGCAAGGGCGCGGCTACGCGCTTGGCGTCGGCGAAGTGAAACTGACCGGCATGGTCCGCCCAGACCGCAAACGCCTGACCTATTTCGTCGATTTCACCAAAGCCATCCAAACCCGCCGCCTGACGATGGGCGTGGCTGACGGGCGGCTGGAGGCCGACGGCGAGGTAATCTATCTGGTAAAGGACATGAAGGTCGCGCTCAGCGCGGCGTGATGGGCGGCGTCACCGAACAGTCCGAAAGGGGCTGCGATCCAACCTGCAAAACCGTGCCATCAACCAATCATATGCGGTTTGGCAAAGATTGTAGGCTCTTGCGGCGTTCCGTCGTTTGAAATTGCGTGCTCGTGAAAGGTTGGCAGCCCCGGAGGAATGACCGTGTCGCGCCGAGCCATCCCCAAGAAGATGTGTTTCGAGGAAGCGGGTTGAATCGGGAACCAACAGGGCTGGTCAAAAGTTCCTGCATACACTCCGATGGCAGTCGGGAACCGTTCGAAACTCAGCCACAGCTTTGTGCCGCAATCCCTGCAGAAATGCACATGGACAAGCATACCAGATCCTTCTGAAACATGGTCGTAGACCGATGGCACGCCAGTGACGACATCGAGGGCATCACGTTCAAAGATCGGCTCAACCATGTAAGCCGATCCCGTCGCTTTTTGACAAAACCGGCAATGGCAGACCGTCACCCGCGTGGGAGGCTCTGACATTTCGAAACGCACTTTGCCACAAAGGCAGCCACCTTGATGATGAGACATTCAGTGCCCCTTCCTCACATGTCGGGAACTTGGTCGCACAATTCAGGGGAACAGTCCATCTGCACAGGCAACCCCAAGTGCCGAGGCAAGTTGCCATCCCCCCCCTTCCGACTTGCCCCCTGCCCCCCGCTGCCTTAAACAAGGCAAAGCCATGTTTGAGGAGGCCACAATGCGCCGCGTCGTCATCACCGGAATAGGTATCATCTCGCCCATCGGCAATTCCGCAGCCGAGGTAGAGGCTTCCTTGCGCGCAGGCAAATCCGGCATCATCTTTGCCGAAGACTACGCCGAACACGGCTTTCGCAGTCAGGTGAAGGGCCAGCCGCAGATTGTGCTGGAAGACCATATCGACAAACGCGATATGCGTTTCATGGGGCCGGGGGCGGCGTACAACTTCCTCGCCATGGAACAGGCCATCGCGGATAGCGGGCTGGAACCCACCGATGTGTCCAACGAACGCTCCGGCCTGATCATGGGCTCTGGCGGCCCGTCCACATCCAACTTTTTCAAAGCTTTTGAAGCGGTCATCGAAAAAGGCGCGCCCAAGAAAATGGGCCCTTTCATGGTGACCCGCTGCATGTCATCGACCAACTCTGCCTGCCTCGCCACGCCGTTCAAGATCAAGGGTGTGAACTATTCCATCACCTCCGCCTGCTCCACCTCAGCGCATTGCATCGGCAACGGGGTGGAACTGATCCAGCTTGGCAAGCAAGACATCGTGTTCGCAGGCGGCGGCGAAGAACTCGATTGGACACTCAGCTGCCTGTTCGACGCCATGGGTGCCATGTCCTCGAAATACAACGACACCCCCTCCACCGCATCGCGCACCTATGACGCCACCCGTGACGGCTTTGTCATCGCCGGCGGCGGCGGCGTCGTGGTGCTCGAAGAACTCAGCCACGCGCTTGCCCGTGGTGCGAAAATCTACGGCGAGGTGACCGGCTACGGTGCCACCTCCGACGGCTATGATATGGTCGCCCCATCGGGTGAAGGCGGCGAGCGGTCGATGAAACTCGCTATCGCCACCCTGCCAAAGGGGCGCACGGTCGATTACATCAACTCCCACGGCACCTCGACCGTGGTCGGTGACGTGACCGAGATGGAGGCGATCCGCCGCGTCTTTGGCCGTGGCACTACGCCGCCTGTCGCCTCGACCAAATCCCTCACTGGCCACTCCCTTGGGGCCACCGGGGTGCATGAGGCGATTTATGCGCTGATCATGATGAACAAAAGCTTCATCGCCGCCTCGGCCAACGTCACCACCCTCGACCCGGCGCTTGATCCGTCCGAAATCGTCACCAAATTGCGCGAGAATGTGGAGCTTGATTCCGTCCTCTCAAACAGCTTTGGTTTTGGTGGAACAAATGCCACATTGCTGATGAGTAAGTATAAGACCTAACTATAAAAAACTAAGGGGACCGCCTGAATGGCCGATCTGTTAAAGGGCAAACGCGGCCTTATCATGGGCGTCGCGAACGAACGCTCGATTGCCTGGGGCATCGCCTCTGCCATGGCGGCCGAGGGCGCAGAACTGGCCTTTTCGTACCAGGGCGAAGCGTTCGGCAAACGGGTAGAACCGCTGGCAGCTTCGCTCGGATCAACCCTGTTGGTCGATGTTGATGTGATGAACGTGGCCTCGATGGATGCCTGCTTTGCCGCCCTCAAATCCCAATGGGGCACGATAGATTTCGTTGTCCACGCCATCGCCTTTTCCGACAAAAACGAACTGACCGGGCGTTTCATCAACACAAGCCTTGATAACTTCAAAAACTCCCTCGCCATTTCCTGCTTTTCCTTCATCGACGTCTGCCGCCGCGCCGCTGACCTGATGCCAGATGGCGGCACTTTGCTGACACTCACCTACGGCGGCTCGAACCGGGTAACCCCGAACTACAACGTCATGGGCGTCGCCAAAGCGGCACTTGAATCTTCGGTCCGCTACCTCGCCAATGACCTTGGCCCGCAAGGCATCCGCGTCAATGCTGTCTCTCCCGGCCCGATGAAAACCCTTGCAGGCGCTGCCATCGGTGGCGCGCGTGCCACCTTCCGTCACACCGAGGCAAACGCACCCCTGCGCTCCAACGCGACCTTGGCCGCAATCGGCGGCACCGCTGTCTGGCTCGCCTCAGATTACGGCCTGTGCACCACGGGTGAAATTGTGCGGGTGGACGGCGGCTATCACGTGCTGGGCATGCCGCAGCAGGAAAACCTGTAGCATCGGCGCTTTGAAGTTAGTCCAGCCGTTGTGGTGATACGCACACCCATTACCCGCAAGATCTTGCTGCCCCCGAAACTGCGATCAGGTCCAATGCCAGACGTCTCGATCACTGTCCTTAATTTCTACACGCTCAAAGGCACTGCAGAGCAGTTCCAGAAAGCGATTGCGTCGCTTGCCGCTCGCGTTCGCGATGAGGGGCACCTTGGCGTTTTGTCTTATCGATTTTTCCTTAACAAAACCGATAATTCGGCACGTGCTGTGGTTGAATATAAAAATGCCGCTGCGTGGATTGGTCACCACGAAATCGCGATGGACTGGCCAGAAATGGTCGCCCTGCGCGCGGTAGCCAGTCTCGACGAAGTCACGTTTCTTGGGCCGTTTACGGTCGAAATCAAAACTTGGATCGAAACCTCGGTGCTGACGGCGCGCATCCATCACGGCAATGATTTTGCGGCCGGATTTCGCCGTGATACAGTTTAAGCAAGCTGTCATTTGACTGCTCCGACCTACCGGAGCAACCTAGCGCAAACCAGCAAAGGGATACCCCATGCCCCAGATGATTTTCGTAAACCTCCCCGTGTCCAACCTCGAACGCTCCAAAGCCTTCTACACCGCCCTCGGTTTCACTATAAATCCCCAGTTCAGCGATGATACCGCCGCCTGTGTGGTGATTTCCGACACCATTTTTCTGATGATCCTGACCCACCCAAAATTTGACAGCTTCCTCACCAACCCGCGCGCCGATACAAGCAAAACGACATCTGCCCTGATCGCGCTCAACCGTGATGACCGCGCCGCCGTCGATGCCATGACCGAGGC
>JANOFE010000136.1:0-8215 GCA_031413495.1 Pseudorhodobacter sp.
ACATAGGCCTGCATTTGGGGCTGGTAGACGCGCCATGCCGCGCCAAGCGTTTCGACCGGGCATTGATCAGTCCAATCGCAGCGCAGATCGGCCGCGGGCCAGGACAATTTATCGACAATAAGCAAGCCTGCGGAATGCAAACTGCCCGCCTCGCCCCCCGCATCGCGACCAGCGCGCAGGGCTGCGATCAGGCGATCCCCGAAGGTGCCCGTTGCGGCGGTATAGCCGGCGATCATGGCATGCGGGACACCGTCATGGGCCAAAAGGTTGCCACCCGCGATGATGTTTGCGGCGTCTGCCACCGCCCAAACCCCCAGCATACCCACGCCACAGTGAAAGGCGGTGCCACCCTGCCCGTCAACCAGCATCAACTGGCGGTGGGCGATCTGGGGGGAGGAGACAACGATGGCCTGCATCGCTTGGGTGGCGGTCAGGCCCTGCGCCAGTTGGGCAAGTAACGCCGTACCAAGGGCCGGATCAGTGATGTTTTGTGATGCGGCCACACCCACCCCGGCGCTTGCATGGCTGCAGCGGGCAGCGACGGCGGGGGATGACGACGCGATCACCATGCCGAATTGGTGAGTACCGGGGCAGCGGGCAAGCAGAGAAAGCGTCATCGGATCGGTCCTTTCGGCACGCGCCGGGGGCTGCGCGCCCCCGGACCCTGCGAAGTATTTGGACGAAAAGGAAGCCGTTTAAGTCAATCAGGGATGACGGCGGTGGCATCTATTTCGACCAGCCAATCGGGGCGGGCAAGGGCGGTGACGACGATGCCGGTGGATACCGGATGCACGCCTTTGATGTATTCGCCCATGGTCCGGTAGACCGCTTCACGGTGGCGCACGTCGGTGAGGTAGACCACCACTTTGCACAGATGTTCCATTGTGCCGCCGGATTCTTCGATCAGTTGACGGATGTTTTGCATGACTTTGTGGGTTTGTTCCACCGGATCGTGGCTGTTGATATTCTTTGCAGTTTCAATGTCTTGCGGGCATTGGCCGCGCAGGAAGATCATCGTGCCGCGCGCCACCACCGCTTGGGCCAGATCATTGTCGAGGTTTTGTTCGGGATAGGTATCACGCGTGTTGAAGGGGCGGATGCGGGTATGGGCCATGGGGGTATCCTTTGGTCGGGTCAGGCGTTTTGGGGGGCCGCGCTATAGGCGAGATAGCTGCGCTGTGTGGCGATGTGTTCGGTCACGTGTTTTGCATCATGCCAAACGCCCCAAATAAACGCCGATCCGCGGCGCGATTGCCACGGCAGGCCGACAAAATAGATGCCCGGTTCGGGGGATACGCCGCGCTGATGGCGGGGGCGGCCGTTGGCATCAAGTGCGTCCACCTTGAGCCAGCCGAAATCGGGGGCATACCCCGTGGCCCAGACGATCGAGGTGATGTTTTGTTGGGCCAGGTCGAGCGACAAGACCGGGTTGGTCACACAGTCAGGATCAGGCGGGATCAGGTGCGCATCAGGTTCTGGCGGAAGGTCAACTGCGTTGCGCAAAGCCCAAGCATCGGCTTGGTTTAGCACGGACAGGTAATCGGCATCGCCGTGGGCCAGATTGGCCGAAAGGTCCGGCGCGAAGGTCATAGTGCCATCCTGAAAGCCATATGCACGGCCCACCAGCACTATGCCCTCAGCGGCGAGGCGGCGAAAATCCACTGTTCTGCCACCGTTTGCGCCACTGACCGCGATGGTGACGTGCTTGGTGTTTGGCGGTGCCTCGACATCCCATTTGTTCAAGACACCCAGCCACCAGACAAAATCGCGGCCCCGGTAGCTGCGCGGGGGGCGGCCATGGGGGCTTACCGATAGGGTGACGCGGCGGCCTGATTTGCGCAATTCATCGGCGATCTGTGCGCCGGATGAACCGGCCCCTACAACCAGCACCCCGCCGGGTGGCAGCTGATCCGGATTGCGGTAATCGGCGGAGTGGAGTTGCTTAAGCCCGGCGCTTTGCGGCACCAGATCCGGAATGACCGGGCGCTGAAACGGGCCGGTTGCCGCCACAACATAACGGGCATTCAGAGGGCCTGCGGTGGTTTCGATATGGAACCCCGGCCCGCCTGTGGTGCGGCGCACCTCTGTCACCTCAACCCCGGTGCGGATCGGGGCGGCGATTTTGGCGGCGTAGGTGACAAAATAATCCGCGACGGCTTCTTTGCCCGGAAAGGCTTCGGGGTCGCCTGCAAATTCCATCCCCGGAAAGAGGTCATGCCACGCGGGGCCGTTGGCAACCAATGCATCCCAGCGCCGGGTGCGCCAGCGTTCGGCTATGCGGGCGCGCTCAACCACCAGATGGGGAATGCCGGCCTTGGTCAAATGTTCGCTCATCGCGACGCCAGCCTGCCCCGCGCCAACAACCAGAACTTCAACCTTTTCCGCGACCATCATCCTGTCCCTACTGCCCGATCCGGCTGGCGATGTATTGGGCGAATTCAAAATTTGGGCGCTCCAGATGGCTTAGGGTGCCGGGGGCAGACATTTGGGCGCTAAGACCTCGATAGACACGTTCAACACAGCCTTTGTCTTCGATATTCACGTCGTCCAGCAGTGCTTTGATTTTGGCAAGATGGTCGGCTGCGTCGGGGTCGGCGCACCAATCGGCGCTCATCCCCCCGCCGTAAAGGACGTTGACATGGCCGGGGCCGTCAGGCGTGAGGCAGAGATACCAGAAATAGCCGGGGGTCAGGGTGATCAGCAGCGCGGGGTAGATCGACAACAGCCAGGTGATGCGGCGCTGATCCCCCTGCAGCGTGGTGTTGGACGGGTGGGCCAGCGACAGCGAGATGGTATCGTTTTTCATGATGTAATGGTAGTTGAACGACGGGAACCCTTCGGGGCAGGTCATTTTCGCAAGATCTACCGACCCGCCGATGGTGCCCGAATGGCAAACCGGCAGATGGTAGCTTTCCATGAAATTTTCGGCCAGCACCTTCCAGTTGGTGGCCCAGCGAAAGTCTTCGCGAAACGTCTCGCGGTAGCTCGACATATCAAGATAGCCGACAAGGTTCTCAACATCTTTCAGTTGGGCATGGGGATCGGGCGCATCCGGGTTCAGGGTGACCATGATCCAGCCAAGCCAGTTTTCCACCCGCACTTGTGGCAGAGCGATCTGGTCTTTGCAAAACGCCTCGTTCAGGGTCATGGCGGGCGCGCCGCGCAGGGTGCCGTCAAGGTTATATGTCCAGGCGTGGTAGGGGCAGACGATCAGTTTGGTAGTGCCACGCCCTTCCAGCAGGGTGGACATGCGGTGGCGACAGACATTGGACATGCCCCGAAGCAGGCCCTCTTTATCCCGCAAGATGATGATCGGCTCGCCTGCGATATGCATGGTCAGATAGTCGCCGGGGTTGGGAAGCCCATCGGCGCGGCCCGCACAAAGCCAATCGCGGGCGAAGATGTGCTTGAGTTCCTGATCCGCAAATTCGGGCGAGGTATAGACCGATTTCGGCATCGCGCGGGCTTGGTTGAACGGCACCTTTACATTGGCACGCAGTTCGTCGATCGGGCTAAGGGCGGGGTCATGGTTTGTCATCTGGCTGCCTTTGCGGGTGCGGTAACGAAAGCAGAGCGGCTCGGGGCAGATTGGCGCAAGTTTTGACTGACGGAAAGCCCAGAGTTTGCAATTTGTTGCATTGGCCGTGCCAAGGCAGTTTGAAACGCGCAGACTGCCGACCGCCATCAATCACAGCTGCGCGAGGTGATAGGTTCGCAGGGGAAATGTGCACGCGCCTTGGTTAACATCGCCCGATCAAGTGAAGCCCCTTCGGCGATAAATCAGGAACAGACAATTGCAATACCAGACCCATGGTTGGACATGCCTTGCCACATTGGTTTTCGCGGTTGCCTGCGCAAGTCCTGCGCTGGCGGATTGCCTTGATCAACCCGGCCCCTGCAAGATTGACATGGGCGAATATCACATCATGCGGCCCGACGGTGCCGAGGGCCCGGTGCCTGCGATAATGTTTCTGCACGGCTATGGTGGCAACGGGGCGGGGATCTACAAAAACACGGGCATGGTTGCGGCAATCATGGCGCGGGGCTATGCGCTGATCGCGCCGTCGGGGCGGGACGCAGATGGCACCGAGGGCAAGGATTGGTCGTTTCACCCGGAATTTCCCGAAACCCGCGACGAGACGGTCTTTTTGCGCGCGGTGTTGGAGGATGCGGCGGCAAATTATGGCATAGACCGGGACCGCATTTTGCTGTCGGGCTTTTCCATCGGCGGGTCGATGACGGCTTATGCGGCCTGCGAAGACCCCGGCCTTGCCAGCGCTTATGCGCCGATCAGCGGCAATTTTTGGCGCCCGCACCCAACGATCTGCGCAGGGCCGGTGCGATTGCTGCACACGCATGGCTGGACGGATGAAACCGTGCCGCTGGAGGGCCGCTATCTGGGCAAGGCAGAGGGGCTGGAAACCCAGATCGCGCAAGGCGATGTGTTCCAAGCCATGCAGATCTGGCGGCAAACAAATGGCTGTACGGAAATGCGCGCAGATGCATTCAATATGGACGACGGCGATTTCTGGCATCGGCGGTGGGATCGCTGCACGCCGGGGTCAGCGCTGGAATTTGTGCTATGGCCGGGCTCCCATGCGGTGCCCAAAGGGTGGGCCGACATGGCGCTGGATTGGTTTGAAGGGTTGCCGGGCGCTATTCCGCCGCGAGGCTAAGGGACTGCGAATGTGCCAGCATATCTGCAAAACGCGCCCGCGCGATGAGTGCATGGCGCGCGATAGGGGGCGGTGTCAGGCTTTCGGGTGTTGTAAGGCGCAGGGCGGGCAGCCGTGCTGTTGCGACCGACGATGCGCTTAGCGCCGACAGTGGCACCGCAAGGATCAGGCTAAGGCCAACAGGCAACAGCCAAAGCGTGACGGCACTGGTGGCAATACCGATTAAGATGGCCACACCAAGGCCTGTTTCAATGCAATGAAACACCATCAGCGCGCGCAATGTACGCCGTGCGCCACTGCGGCTTTGTGGTGCCCAGATATCGCGTTTGGAGACGGCACTTAGGGTAACAGACAACACTTGTTGCACCATCAGGATCGGGGCGAAGACAAAAGAAATTGCAATTTCCACCAAAACCCTACCGATGAATGCGCCGGGGCCGCCAAATGCGCGGCGTTTTTCGCGCGACGCAAGGATGCTGCCAGCAGACAACAGTTTCGGGCCAAGCAGCATGATAAAAACGCAAGCCAGCAGCACGCCGCTGCCACTCGCAAAACCATCGACCGGATCGGCGACGGGTGGCGCACCATTGGCACCAAGCGACGTTGCCGCCATATCCGGGAACGCCCAGATCGCCAACAGCACCAGCCAGACCGGGGCCAGCAGATAACTGACCGCCCCTTGCAGCATGTGAAAGCGCGACAGCGGATGCAGCCCGCGTGCGCCAAGGACGCGCAGATGTTGCAGGTTGCCCCGGCACCAGCGCCGATCCCGCAGCACATAGTCGATCAGGGAATTCGGCGTTTGCTCATAGCTGCCCTCAACGGCAGGCAGGAACCGCACGCGCCAGCCCGCACGGCGCAGCATCGCCGCCTCGACAAAATCATGCGACATGATCAGGGTCTTGCCGCCCAAATGCGGCAAGCCTGCCGCTTGGGCAAAGGCGCGGGTGCGGATAATGGCGTTATGGCCCCAATAGTTGGCCTCGCCTTGCGTCCACTCCGCCAGACCCGTGGCCAGCAGCCAGCCATGGGCGGCGGTGGCAAATTCCTGCATCCGCGCGAAAAGCGAGGTGGAATGGATCAGTTTTGGCCAAGACTGCACAAGGCCTGCGTCTGGGTCATTTGCCAGTTCGCGGCGCAGCGTCAGCACGGCATCGCCGCTCATCAGACTATCGGCATCCAACACCAGCATGGCATCAAAGCTGGCACCCCAACCGGTGACCCAATCAGCCAGGTTGCCGGTTTTGCGGTCTGTGTTCTGCGCGCGTCGGCGGTAATAAATATCAAACGCATCGCCCTGCTCCAAACGCAGAATTTCAAACGCGCGCCATTCAAGGGCGGCGATGTCGGCATCGCGGGTATCCGACAGGATAAACAGGCTGAACCGGCGCGCATCGGGTTTGCCGCGCAGATCAGCCAGCAAGGCCGCCGCATTGCCGAACACGTCTGACGGGGCTTCGTTATGGATCGGGATCAACAGGGCAACGCTGAGGTCCGGTGTGGCGCGCGGGATTGCGGGGGTTTGACGGGCGCGCAGGATAGCGATCAAACCGACAAGGGCCGTGCCCACGGAAATCGCGATCCACAGGAAGGCAAAGCCGGACAGGTAAAGGTGCAGGTTTTCGATCCATGACAGCCCCCCGCGCGACAAGGCATTGGTTTGTGCCCAGATGAAGGCAACGGTCATGATCAGCGCAGGCATGAAAGCGGCGGCGCGCCAGAGCCAGACCTTACGGTTTCCAGCAACGATTGGCTGGCGTGGCACGGGGGCGCATGCAAAATCCTGCACGGGCATGGCCAAGGGTGCGGGCGCGGGCATCGCCTCGCGCACATCAGAATAGGGATAGTTTACGCCGTCCATCGGTACAGCCACACCTCGCTATAAGCCCCGGTTTCGGTGGTCAGTTGTGCGCGAAATTCGATAAACGGTTCTTCACCCGGATCAAACGACAGGGCCAGACGCGGACCGCCGGTTGCAGGATTGATCTGGATCAACGGGTCAGACAGCATTTTGCCTTGGCTGTTGGCAACTGTGGCGGTCAGCATGGCAAAATCGGCTGGCAGTGCATTGGTTTTGGCGAAATCGACAGTCGCGATCAGGCCGTGTTCATAGGCGGCCCCAAGGCGGGTGTTGACGACAGGTGCCAAAGTCCCCGGCAATTCTGGCTCGCCGCCCCATTTCAGGCGGTAGGTCATGCGGGCTTGGGTGCCGGCCTTAAAGGGTTCAGCGGGACGCCAGTAAGCAACGATGTTATCGTTGATTTCTTTGTCGGTGGGAATTTCCACCAAAGTCACAGCACCTTCACCCCAGCCTTCGCCGGGTTCCACCCACAGGCCGGGGCGGTTTTGGTATTTGGCGACCATATCGCCGTAATCTTCGAAATTGCGGGGGCGTTGCATCAGGCCAAAGCCTTTGGGGTCTTTGTCGTAAAAGCTGCTGACCTGCAGATTGACCGGGTTCGCCAGCGCACGCCAAAGCACCTCGCCCGCGCCATTCCAGATCAGCAAACCGTCACTGTCATGCACGGCGGTGCGGAAATCATCAAACCGGTTGCGGTTGGTGTCATCGAACAGAAACATCGAGGTCAGGGGCGCCACGCCCACATGCGCCAGATCGCGACGGGCGTAAAGTTCGGCCTCAACATCCATCTCCAGCGTCAGGCCGGGACGGACGGTGAATTTGTATGCGCCTGCCACGCCGGGGCCGTCCATCAGTGCGTGCACGGTAAAGCTGCGCTGGCCGGGGCCGGGGCGTTCCACCCAGTATGCGGTGAAATCGGGAAATTCCTCGCCTGTTGGTTCTGCCGTGTCGATGGCCAAGCCGCGCGCGGACAGGCCGTAGGTTTGCCCGGTGCCGATGGCACGGAAATAGCTGGCGCCTTGCATGACCATGAATTCGGTAAAGATACCCGGCGTTTCCAATTCGGCGCGTAACCGAAAACCGGAATAGCCCATGGTGTCATCCACCGGCAAATCTGGGAACGTATCGGTCGTATCAAAAACGTTGATGTCATAGGGCAGCACTTGGGCCAGCCCGCCTTCGACCACGTTCATTTCCACCGCGCGGGGGATGTACAGGCCCGCCGTGAAGGTATCAATCCGCAGCGCCGCATCGGTGTTGTTCCACAGTGCATTGCGTTCGGCAAACCAGATATGGCTGAATTCATCAAAGCTAAGATCGCGCCAGGCCTGTGGGATCATCGGGCGCGGCGCATAGGGTTTGGCGGCAAGCGCAGCGGCCCGGGCGCGCACCACATCAAAGGAAAAGGGCGTGGTGTCACCAGATGGCGCAAGCAGGGTTACGGCCAGATCCTGCGCGCGCAGGGGAAGTGCCGCCAAAGCCACCAAAGTTGCCAGAAATTCACGCCGGATCATGCTTTTACGTCCTTCTTTGCCCAAGGCTTTGCCTTGAACCATTGTGCAATATAGGCGACAGCTGCGATGCCAATGGCACCCAAGATGTTGACCCAAACCATCGAGAACCACGACCGGCCCACCACATCAAACAGCGCGCCAAGCAGCACCGCATAGAACATCGA
>JANOFE010000137.1:0-2074 GCA_031413495.1 Pseudorhodobacter sp.
ACCGCTAAATCTTGTGTCATCTGCGTGACAATCCCCCCTTAGACCGCTATAAGTGGCGGGCAATTGAAGGGTTCTGTCCGCATGTCCGATGTCGAAATCAACACCCAAGCCTATGACGCCGATTCCATCAAGGTTCTCAGGGGGTTAGAGGCTGTTCGCAAACGCCCGGGCATGTATATCGGCGATACTGATGATGGGTCGGGTCTGCATCATATGGTGTACGAGGTTGTCGATAACGGCATCGACGAAGCGCTGGCTGGCCATGCCACGGCGGTGACGGTGAAAATCCACGCCGATAACTCTGTTTCCGTGCGCGACAATGGCCGTGGTATCCCGGTGGATATCCACGCCGAAGAAGGCGTTTCCGCCGCCGAAGTGATCATGACGCAGCTGCATGCGGGCGGCAAATTCAACAACACCGATGATAGCGGCAATGCCTATAAAGTTTCGGGCGGTTTGCACGGCGTCGGGGTTTCGGTGGTGAACGCGCTGTCAGAATGGCTGGAACTGCGCGTCTGGCGCAATGATACCGAATACCGCGCGCGGTTCGAGCACGGCGATTGCACCGTGCATGTCTACCCCGTTGGCCCCGCCCCCGGCGAACGCGGCACCGAAGTGCGCTTTCTGGCATCCGCCAAAACCAATGTCGAAGAAGGCACTTTTTCCAACCTGGATTACCATTTCAAAGTGCTGGAAAACCGCCTGCGCGAACTGGCGTTCCTAAATTCCGGTGTGCGCATCATCATCGAGGATGAACGGCCCGCCGAGCTTTTGCGGTCAGAATTGTTCTACGAAGGCGGTGTGCGGGAATACGTAAAATACCTTGACCGGTCGAAATCCTCAATCCTGGCCGAGCCCATCTACATGATCGGTGAACGCAATGGCATGACCGTTGAAGTCGCGATGTGGTGGAACGACAGCTACAACGAGATGGTGCTGCCCTTTACCAACAACATCCCGCAGCGCGATGGCGGCACCCATATGGCGGGCTTTCGTGGCGCTTTGACCCGCACGATCAACAACTATGCCCAGACATCCGGTATCGCCAAACGCGAAAAGATTGATTTCACTGGCGATGACGCACGCGAAGGGCTGACCTGCGTTCTGTCTGTCAAAGTGCCGGATCCAAAGTTTTCCAGCCAAACCAAGGATAAACTGGTCAGCTCCGAAGTGCGGCCTGCCGTAGAAAATCTGGTCAACGAAAAACTGTCGGAATGGTTTGAAGAAAACCCTAGCCAAGCCAAGATCATCGTCGGAAAGATTGTCGAGGCCGCAATGGCCCGCGAAGCCGCCCGCAAAGCCCGCGAATTGACCCGCCGCAAATCGGCGCTGGATATTGCGTCCTTGCCGGGGAAACTGGCCGATTGTCAGGAACGCGATCCGTCGAAGTCTGAAATCTTCCTCGTCGAGGGGGATTCGGCAGGTGGCTCTGCCAAACAGGGGCGTTCACGGTCCAATCAGGCCGTGCTCCCCCTCAAAGGCAAAATCCTGAATGTGGAGCGCGCCCGCTTTGACCGCATGCTGGGAAGCCAGGAAATTGGCACCCTGATCACCGCACTTGGCACCGGCATCGGGCGTGATGAATTTAATATCGCCAAACTGCGCTACCATAAAATCGTGATCATGACCGACGCCGACGTTGACGGCGCGCATATCCGCACGCTTTTGCTGACCTTCTTCTTCCGGCAGATGCCGCAGGTCATCGAAGGCGGATTCCTCTATATCGCGCAACCACCCTTGTACAAAGTCGCGCGTGGCAAATCCGAGGTCTATCTGAAAGATCAGGCGGCGCTCGAGGATTACCTGATCGAAATGGGTATCGAAGGCGCGGTTTTGCGCCTTGGCAATGGCGAAGAAATCGCCGGCGCTGACCTGACCCGCGTGATCGATGGCGCGCGCGCCTTCCGCAGGATATTGGACGCGTTTCCAACCCATTATCCGCGCGGCATTCTGGAACAGGCGGCGCTGGCGGGCGCTTTTGATCCGGGGCAGGGCGACAGTGATCTGCAACAAGAAGCCGATGTTGTTGCCCGCCGCCTGAACCTGATTGCGACCGAGTATGAAAAAGGCTGGA
>JANOFE010000138.1:0-2072 GCA_031413495.1 Pseudorhodobacter sp.
ATCCATCGTCCCCCGGCTTGGGCACATGCTGCGTGCAAACCGCACGCCATCACGCACTTCGCCCGCACTTACCCCATGTTCCGCCAACACATCCTCCGGGCTGACCGAGATCAGCCGTGGCTGCCCATCCACCAACGCCTCCAGCGCCGCTTTCAACACGGCACCGCGCGCACAGCCGCCACCGATCCAGCCCTCATCAATCACCCCGTCCGCCCGGATCACCGCCTTGGCCCCGGCCTTGGCCGCCGTCACCGCCACCGTGCGCACCACCGTGGCCAGCACAAACGCCTCACCGGCCAGTTTCAGCTCTGCCACCCGGTCCAGAATATCGCGCGCGATCATGCCCATTCCCCCGTCATAGCCGCGCCAATTCCGGCTCCAGCGCCAGCAAACTGTCCAATGTATTGGCCGCTGCAAACATATCCAGATAGGGCAGGGCGGCGGCCATTCCGGCGGCCACGGGCGCATAGCCGTGCCAGCCTTTCAGCGGATTCAGCCAGACAATCCGGCAGCCGCGTTTCTTCAAATTCGCCAGCGCCGCGCCCAGAACCTCTGGCGGATCGGTATCAAACCCATCGGACAGAATGATCACCACAGACCTCCCGCCGACCAACCGCTTGGCATAGGCCTTGTTGAACGCCGCCAGATTGCCGCCAATCTTGGTGCCGCCGCCAAAGCCCTGCGCCAAAAGCGAAAGCCTGTTCACCGCCCGCAACGCATCCCTGTCGCGCAAGGCGTCCGTAATCCGCACCAACCGCGTGTGAAAAAGGTAGGCATCGGTCTGCCCCTCCGCCGTCATCAACCCCTTTACAAAGGCCAAGAACACCCGCGCATAAACCGCCATTGATCCCGATACATCCAGCATCGCCACCAGCTTTGATGGCCGCTCTGGCCGCTTGCGATGATAAAGCCGTATCGGCTCCCCACCGCTCGACAAACTCGCCCTTATCACCCGCCGCAGGTCCAGCCTTGAACCTTGCTTGTCCGCCCGATACCTGCGTGACCGCCGATCCCGTATCGCCCGCGCCAACCGCTCCGCCACGCCTTGCGCCTTGGCAATATCCGCCGGGGCCACCACTTCGCGCAAATCCACCCGCATCAGATTGCGAATTCGTGATCCGGTCAGCCGCCCCGCGCCATCCTGCTCCGCCGCACCATCCGTATCGCCATCAGGCCGCTCCGCCGTTCCAGACCCAGAACCGCTTTGATCCTGCACCTGCGCCGATCGCGCCTGATCCGCGCCCTTGGCCTTTGCAATGCCCGCCCGCTCATGCCCCAAATTCTGCCAATAGGCCGCGAACAGCTCATCAAACCGCCCGAAATCCTGCGCACAACCCGTGCAAACCGCCTTCAACGCCCGCCGCGCTTCGCCCTCATCCCAAGCGTCCACCTCTGACAGCGCCGCCAGCGCCGCCCCGGTTTCCTGCACGCCGATTTTGAACCCGTTCATCCGCAAATGCGCCATGAACCCCGCCAGCCTGTCCGCAGGCCCCGCCGCCCGCAACGGAAACCGCGTGACGCGCTTATACATCCGCACCATCACGCGGCCTTCCCGGCCAAGCGTTGCGATACTTCCAAAGGCACCGCCGCCCGGTCACTTTGCGTCTTCAGCAGCGTCACCAAACTCGCCTGCAACGCCACCGGATCGTCGGTCAAATCGTTGATCCCCAACCCCACCAAGGCCGCCGTAAAATCCAACGCTTCCGCCACGCCAGGTGTCTTTTCTAAATCCTCGCGCCGTAAAGCCTGCACAAACCCCGCGATCTGCGCCACCAACCCCGCCTCCAATGTCGGATGATGCGCGGCCAAAATCGCCATTTCCGTCGCCCGATCCGGGTAATCGACATAGGAATACACACACCGCCGCCGCAGCGCGTCTGACAGATCGCGCGTGCCGTTTGATGTCAGGATCACAATCGGCTTCGTCACCGCCGTAATGGTGCCAAGCTCCGGTATACTCACTTGATATTCCGACAGAATTTCCAGCAGATACGCCTCAAATTCCTCATCCGCCCGGTCAATCTCATCAATCAGCAGCACGGGCGATACAGGCTGCCGGATCGCCGCCAACA
>JANOFE010000139.1:0-30350 GCA_031413495.1 Pseudorhodobacter sp.
CGGATGGCACCGGCATCGTCATGCTGCACTACCGTGGCGGCGGTGGCATGCCGGGCCATCCGTCCGAGGAAAATTTCGCCCGTGATGCGCGCGCGCTTTATGATCAGTTGGATGTGCTGGCGGGGCAAACCATCCCGCAAAGCCACCGTATGTTGCACGGCTTTAGCCTGGGGTCCGGTGTCGCCGTGCGCTTGGCGTCGGAACGGCCCTTTGCAGGTCTGGCGCTGGAAGCCGCTATTCCCCGCCTTTGCATGTATTTTCAGCACCGATACCACGGCGTTCCGCTGTGCCATCTGATGTGGGCAGAACGCTATGACAGTACCCGCCGCATCAGTACGATTACCGCGCCAATGCTGTTTGTGCATGGTGCCAAGGATCTCGCTGTTCCAATGTTTTGGGGCCGACAGCTTTATGACAAAGCGCAGGGGCCCAAGCGTTTTGTAACGCTGCCGGACGCTAATCATACAGATACGGTTCAACATGGCTTAATCGCTGTGATGCAGGATTTTCTGCGCAACAGGGTCGATTAAAGCCTTTTCAGAAGAGCTAGAAACCTGGTCGAATACCACCCTCAGGGCAGCAGCAGCTTATTCAAAAGTGACCCTATTTCAGCAACAGCCTCCCCGGCCATCATGGTGAAATGGTCGCAATCTATGGTTTGTACGGCGACCTGTCCGGTCAGGATGCCTTGCCAGCCCAGCTGTGCCCCTGCGTGCAAGAATAGGGTCTGCGCCTTGCGCGCTTTGAAGATGGTAACCGGGCCGCCGTAGGAAGCCGGTTCATAGTGCCACTGCGCGCGGGAATAGACTTCCGTCATGCGCGGGCCGATCAACTCATCCGGCAAGGCTGTACCGCTTGCCAGAATTTGGCTGATCTCGGCATTGGCGTCGTGGGCATTATCTTTCCGCCCGCGCCGCTGGAACCAGCCAAGGGCAAACTCCATGTCCCAATGCCGCGCTGCCCACAGTTTTTGTGCAAGGGTCATGCCTCGACGGGCAATCTGCGGGGCAAGCGAATCTAGAAACACCAGATGATCCACCTCTTCGCCAAGTGCTAACAACTGCTGGGTCATCTCGAAGGCAATCACCCCGCCGCCCGAATAGCCCGCCAGTCGGTAAGGCCCATGCGGTTGACGCGCACGCACGGCCTCTACATAGCGGGTGGCCATCGCAGGAATGGTGGTATCCACTTCGACCCCGCCATCAGACCCAAGCGCCCGCACACCGACAAAGGGAAGACGCGGGTCAAGATAACCTGCCAGCGCACGGAAATTTAGCACATTGCCCCCTGCCCCATGCACGCAGTAAAGCGGGCGAATGTCCTGCGCACCCTTCGAGATGGTAACAAGCGGGCTCCAATCCAGCAGCAATAGCGGTGGTGCGGTGTCAGCGGTGGCATCCTGAACAGCCAAAGGTATCACCCCCAGCCGCGCCGAAAGCAGCGCCGCCAGTTCCCGGACAGTCGGGGCCTCAAACAGGGTTGCCAGCGGCAGGTTCTGGCCAAATTCCTTGCGGATGCGGCCAAACATCCGCACCGCGTTCAGGGAATGGCCACCGAGGGCAAAGAAATCATCACTTCCCCCGACATCTTCAATGCCCAGAATTTCACCCCAAATTGCTGCCACGCGAGCCATAACAGGGTCTGCAATGGCCCCTCCACTGCCAGCCTGCCGCTTTTGGGTTGCAGCCACCGGGCGCGTACCCTCGGCCATGGCCAGATGCACCAGATCAAGGGAAACCGGTGATACCACAAGCGCGCGTGCAGAATGGGCAAAGACGCGGGCCAGCAGCTCTGCGGCCTCGGTCGCCCGGATGCCTGTTGCCAGCAACTGATCTGTCAGCGCGGCAGGGTCAGTTTTTGCCTGCAACGCGCCGCCTGCCACCGCCCGCATCGCCAGATGCTCTAAGATCATCACATCAACGCCGTCAGGTGTCGAAATCGCGACGTCAAAGGCGGCAAACTTGCCCGCCTCGCCCGCCGCCCGCCGGGCGCGTGCGATCACATTCATTGGCATCGGATGCAGCACCCTGATCCGATCTATCGACATCGGCACATAGACGGCATCTCCTGCACCACCATCGGCCAGAACATGCAACCCGACGGTGGCTGCCATATCCAGAAGCGCCGGATGCAGCGGATGATCGGCCAGATCGCTGGCAAATTTGGGGGCAAGGGTGAATACCCCTTCGGCCACATCGCCCGCCAGCGTCACCCTCCCTACATTTTTCCAGCGCGGACCAAAGGCGATCAGCACCTCTTGCGGTGCATGGCCAGACCGGGGGGCTGGCATACGGGGGGCCGCATCACTGAGGCCTGCGGGGCGGTCACGGTCTTCAAAGCGGGCCACTTTGATCTGGGCACGGGCATGTTCCAGCGGTGCCTCGGCAGGGTTGGCGGTACTTTCGATCAGCAGCTCAAACCCGTTGTGAACTGGGGAAAGCTGCACCGATACCCTGCGTGGCAGGCCGCTGGTAAAGACCATCGGCACGGCCAGTGACAGGGACTGCACCTCAAACGCGGTCTGGCCCAACAGGGCAAGGCCAGCGGCATAGGCCAATTCCATATAGGCGGTGCCGGGCAGCACGGGTTGACCCGCCACCACATGTTCAGCCACCCGCCAATCATGGTCGGGGTCAATCACCGTCTCGAACCGAACCGTGCCGCTTTCATCATCATAGCGTGTTCCAAGCAAGCCATCGGCCCGGCCCGCTGCACTGTCGCCTGCGCCATACATCCGGGCAGCCATGCCAGTATCGCGCCAGACCCCCCAGGCGATGGAAAGCCCGTCGCGGCGGGAGGCGGCCATCGCCTCCAGCACCGCGTTGGCCGCGACATAATCGGTCTGTCCTGCCCCGCCGATCACGACTGACGAAGATGAGATGAGGGCAAAAAAATCAACGGTGCCTTCCGTCAGCAAACTGTGCACCACCTGTGCACCCCCCACCTTGGCTGCCATGTCGGCACGAGCCTCAGCCAGCGACTTTGCCGATAGCGGCGCATCATGCAGCTGACCTGCAGCATGGATCACGCCATGAATGGCCCCAAAGCGGCCACGCACAGTGGCCAGTGCCGCTTCCATTGCGGCATGGTCGGTCACGTCGGCGGCGATGAACATCACTTCGCCACCCAAGCTTGCAATGACAGCTTCCAGCTTTTCGTCTGGCTGTGATGACCGTGACAGCAACGCAAGCCGCGCACCTGCGACCCCGGCCAACCACAGCGCCATTTGCCGCCCTATGCCGCCCATGCCGCCGGTGATCACATAGACCCCGCCCTGCCGCAGCCGGGATGGCAGTGCACCCGGCACCGGGGCCGGGGTGGCAATCCGTGTGCGGATATGCCGATTTGCGCCGCGCAGAGCCACATGGTCAGCACCCGTTGGCCCTGCCGCCTCGGTCAGCAACGCGTTCGCCGCCTGTGGAGCCGTGCCAAAATCAGCAATATCAATCAGCGCCGCTGTCAGCGCCGGAATTTCGCGCGGGCCGGTGCGCACCGGCCCCAGAAGGCTTGCGGCAAAGGGGTGTGTTATAGTTTCGCCTGCGACAGAAACAGACCCAGAGGCCGCAAAAACCAGATGTGCAGGCGTTCCGGCATCTGCCTCTTGCAGCATCCGTGCCAAAAGGTAGCCCGCATCAAAAACAGTGTCTGACAAAGCCGGATCAAGCGCCCAAAGCGACAGGATGCGCGCAGGGATGGCAGGCAATGCCGTGGCCAGTGCCTCAAAATCTTCCATGGCGTCGGGGCGCAGGGTGAAGCCCCCCGATGTCACCGCAAAACCGCTGCCTGCGCGCAGGACTGTGACCGACGCACCAGCGCGGGCAAGGGCGGCCAGCACGGCGTCAGACAGCGCATCAGCCCCCGCCAACACCAACCAGTCGCCGCGCAAGTCGGGGATGGCACCGGACCGGGCGGCAACATCCCAGCCCAACACATCCACCCAATCGCCCATATCGGCTTTGCGGCTCAGGGCAAGGGGTTCGGCGGCCTCATCCACCACCCCACCGCGACCGGGTTCTACCCAGTGGCGGGTTTTCTCGAACGCATAGGTCGGCAACGATATGCGCTGGCCCTCGGCCCCGTGCAGCTTGTCCCAGTCAACCGCCACACCATTGGCCCAAAGCCCACCAAAAGCTGCACTGATCACGCCCAATTCATCAGTTCCGTCGCGCGGGCGCGGGGCGGAGGGCAGGATGGCAACCGGGCGGTGCGCCGGAGTTGCCATATCGATCAGCGGCCCCAGCGTTTGGCCGGGGCCAACCTCGATCACGATGCGGTTTTCGGTGGCAAAGGTGGCGGCGATGGCATCGGTGAAGCGCACGGTATGGCGCAGGTGACGCACCCAGTAGTCGGCAGAAACTACATCATCGCCCTGCGCCCAGTCCCCGCGCACCGATGATACCATCGGCACTGTCATCTTGCCAAAGCGCACACCGTCAAAGCCCGCACGGAACGTCTCTAACTGACCATCCAACTGGCGCGAATGGGCTGCCACATCAATATGAATGCGCCGCGCAGCATGATCGGTGTCTGCCAACCGCGCCTCCAGCGCCTCGATCTCGGCCAATGGGCCTGAAACAACGGTTGCTTCGGCCATGTTGATCGCTGCAATATCCAGATGGTCGCCAAGCAGCTTTTCCACCGCAGGGGCGCATTGCGGCACTGTGGTCATCGCCCCCGCCGGGGCCGCATCCATTACCTGGCCGCGCAGGGTGACGATGCACAGCGCATCTGCCAATCCCATCGCCCCCGTCGTCACCGCCCCCGCATATTCCCCCACGCTATGGGCAAGGATCGCATCGGGTGTGATGCCCCAGCTTTCCCAATGCTTGGCGTAGGCATATTCCAGAATGAACAGTGCAGGAATGGCATAGCCGGACCGGCCCAATTTGCCGCGCGCCTCGGCATCTTCCAGCGTGCGGGCGAACATCATCTCATGCAGATCGGTGGGCGCATCTTTTGGCAGGGCGGCAAAGCAGGCCGCAACCGCGCCGGCAAAAACGGGCGACTGTGCCAACATGCCCGCCCCGGCGCCGGGATATTGCGCGCCGCCACCTGGAAACAGGAATACGATGCTGGGGGGTGTGGCCCCAGCCTTGCCCTTTTGCACAAAGGCCGAAGCTTTGGCGGCAAGCGTGGCTGCCAGATCGTCAGCCCCTCGCGCCGCAACCGCTATGCGTTCAGGAAACGCGCGGCGTCCGTTGCGCAGAGTAAAGGCAATATCGGCAGGATCAGCCGTGTTAGAGCCTAAAATTGGTGCCCATTTATCACCCGTACGGGCCAGCGCCGCCGCATTGCGCGCGGAAAACGGAAATACTCGCCAGCCATCGGTGCTTTCGGTTTTGGCGCGCACAGGGGCCTCTTCCACAATCACATGCGCATTGGTGCCGCCGACGCCCAGCGAGTTTACGGCGGCGCGGCGGGGGGTAGACCCGGCAGGCCAATCACGGCCCTTGGACACCACTTCAAACGGGCTTCCTGCAAAATCAAAACGGCTGTTGGGTGTCTTGAAATTCAGGCTGGCCGGCAGATGCTTGTGGCGCATCGCCTCGATCACCTTGATCAGGCTGGCCCCCCCGGCAGCAGTATCCAAGTGCCCGATGTTGGTTTTCACCGATCCGATGCCGATGCTGCCGCGCGGGGCCTTGCCGTAAACCTGCTGAAGGGCGGCCAGTTCTATCGGGTCGCCGATGGGCGTGCCTGTTCCATGCGCCTCGATGTAGCTGATGGATTGTGGTGTAACGCCCGCCAAAGCCACAGCTTCTGCCGCCGCCTCGGCCTGCCCATCAACCGACGGGGCCAAGTAGCTCGCCTTGCCCGCCCCATCATTGTTGATCGCAGTCCCCAGGATCACCGCCTTGATATCATCACCGTCGGCCACCGCATCGGCATAGCGGCGCAATATCACGAGGGCAGACCCAGAGCCGAACACAGTGCCTTGGCTCGCGTCATCAAACGCCCGGCACAGCCCGTCAGGCGACAGGATCTCGCCTTCGGCAAATTTGTATCCCACACGGTGCGGCAATTCTATCGTCACACCCCCCGCAATCGCCATTTCGCATTCCATGTTCAGCAGCGAGTTCACTGCCATATGCACGGCCACAAGTGAGGTGGAACAGGCGGTTTGTACCGCCACCGAGGGCCCGGTCAGGTTCAGCAGGTACGACAGCCGCGTTGGCATAAAATCCTTGTCATTGCCGGTATGGCGCAACAGGAACAGGCCGATTTCCTCGACCAAAGCCGGGTTCGACAGCAGGTTGAACGGAAGGTACGCTTGCATGCCAGACCCGGCATAAACCCCGATTCGGCCATCGAAATTTTCGGGCATATGGCCCGCATCTTCAAATGCTTCCCAAGCGGTTTCCAGAAAGTGCCGGTGCTGGGGATCGAGGATTGAGGCTTCACGCGGGGAAAAGCCGAAAAAACCGGCATCAAAGCATTCCATATCGGGCAAGATACCCGCTTCGCGCACATATGTGGGGTTGGCCAGCATCTTGCGGGCCACACCTGCGGCCAGCAGATCGGCATCGGTCAGCTTGACCGCCGCCCTACGCCCTGAGCGCAGCATATCCCAATACTCGGCCACGTTGCGCGCAGCAGGAAAGCGTCCGGCACGGCCAATGATGGCAATGCGGTTATCCGGGCCATTATTGTCTGAAAACATATCACTCATCACCCGATCCTAATACCATCCGGTTCTATCTGTAGTATCTATCACCGCCGCCCCATCCGCGCCAGTCGTGCCGCGGCCCGTGCGGCCCCACGACTGGCTGCATCAGGCTGGCCTTCTGCGCCGGTATTGCCCAAATGTGCCGCCAGCGCGCGCACTGTTGGAAAGCGGAAAATATCCGTAATCGCGATATCCCGCGCCAGCGCATCGCGCATCTGGCGCTGCACCTGCACCACCAACAGCGAATGGCCACCCAGATCAAAGAAATTGGCGGTGGTAGAGACTGTTTGCACCCCTAAAGCGGCAGCCCAGATGCCTGCAATTGTCGCCTCTGTGCCATCGACTGCCGCGACAACATCCGCCGCGACCTCGGCCATGGGTTTCGGCAGTGCTTTACGGTCGATTTTGCCATTCGGTGTCAGCGGCATGCGGTCCAGCACCACAATCTGGGCAGGCAGCATGATCTCGGGTAGGATTTGTGCCAATGTGGCCCGCAAAGCCACCGGATCAGCGCCCTTGCCAGTGACATAGCCGATCAGACGCACATCACCGGAGCCAAAGGTAACAGGATGCACTACCCCTGCGGTAATACCTGCGGCGGCGCGCAGGGCAGCCTCGATCTCACCCAGCTCGATCCGATGCCCGCGAATTTTGACCTGATTGTCGATCCGGCCCAGAAATTCCAACGTACCACCGGGCAGGCTTCGCACCAGATCACCCGTGCGGTAGAACCGCGTGGCTCCGTCCATCACAAAGCGGTCTGCCGTCAGATCAGCGCGCTGCCAGTAGCCATCCGCCACTCCTGCCCCGCCGATCCACAACTCGCCCTCTACCATATCAGGCAAAGCCCGGCCCTGTGGCGACCGCACCGACAGCACGGTATTGGCAATAGGCGCGCCCAGCGGGATTTTATCCCCCACCGCGTCAAGCTGCGCCACCGAAGACCAGATCGTGGTTTCCGTCGGCCCGTACATATTCAACAGCCGCCCCTTCAGACCGCTGCGTATCTCTGCCGCCAAATCGGGTGGAAACGCCTCGCCGCCCACCATCAGGCAATCCAGCTGCGAAAGCGCCGGCGTGCCGGGCAAAAACGCTGCCATCGACGGTGTGCATTGCAGATGGGTGATCGCGCGCGTCACAATATCATCGGCCACGCTAACCTTGCGGGAGATGCCACCCTCAGCCTGCAAGCCATCCATCAAGGCCTTGATATTGGGCAGATTTTCCAACACTAAATCGGTATCAATGCCAAAGTCGATCAGGCAGGCCACTTCATCCACACCAATTTCCGTGACCCGGCGCACGATGTCTTTCGCTGATTCAGGCGTGCCGAACATGCCCGCGGTCTGATAATACCGCTCGAACGTGTGATCCAGCAGCTGATCCAAGTCTTCCGGGGATAGCGCTTCTTTTTCGAACATCTCTTGCGGTGTTACCCCGGCGCTATCAGCGCGGTTCACAATCGTGGGAAAGGTCCAAGCGGCGCGGCGCACCAGATCGACGGCGCTTTTCAGATACCCCTTCATTGGCCCGCGGGCGACGTTCTTCACCTGCTCCTCGTCCTGCCCCACAAAGGTATGCAGCATTAGCACGACATGGCCTTGCCCCGCATGGCCAGCGCTGCGCCATGCGGCCCGGTAGGCGGCGATTTTGTCCGCCACCTCCTCAAAGGTCTGGCCCAGAAGATGCGTCAGCACCCCGCAGCCAAGCTTTGCAGCGGCGGCAAAGGTTTCCGGGTTGCCCGCCGCCGTCAGCCACAAAGGAATGGGTTTCTGCATCGGCTTGGGGTGAATTTCCACCATCACCGGTTTGCCATCATGGCCGGGAAATGGCAGCGCCTCTCCCGCCCAAAGCCTGCGCATCGTGGTGACTGCATCCAGCATGATATCCTTGCGGGTGGCAAAGGCCTCAGGGCGCAGGATAAAATCATTGGGCTGCCAGCCAGAGGCAATCGCCATCCCCGCCCGCCCGTTCGACAGATTATCGACCAGCGCCCAATCTTCGGCCACCTGCACCGGGTGGTGCAAGGGGGCAACCGACGATCCCGCCCGCAGTTTTACGTTTTTGGTGATGCCCGCCAAAGCGGCAGAACTGATCGCGGGGTTTGGGTATAGACCGCCAAAAGCATGAAAATGCCGCTCCGGCGTCCAGATCGCGGCGAAACCGTTGGTATCGGCAAATTTTGCACCTTCCAACAGCAAGCGGTAGGCATGATGGCCAGTGCCAGCCGCTTCTGATGCGAAATAGAACAGCGAAAAGTCGGGCATCGTGCCCGCCGCCTCGGCCCCTTGCAGCACCACGGTTGCACCCCGCGACAGCACCCACAGAATTTCCAGCACGGAAATATCAAACGACACCGATGTCACCGCCAGCAGCCGCGCGCCTGGGGCAAGGGGAACAACTGCATCCATACCGGCAAAGAAGTTGATCACCGCCCGGTGCGGGATCATCACGCCCTTTGGCTTGCCGGTAGAGCCGGATGTATAGATCAGATAGGCCAGATCATCGGGCGATCCGGGGCTGGTGCCTTGCAAAACCCCGGTTGCATCGGGGAATACCGTTTTTGCAGGGTCCAAGCCCAGATCAGTCGCAGCTTTGCGACTTGCCACGATCAAGGGCGCGCCTGCATCTTCCACCATATATGCCAGCCGGTCCACCGGATAGGCAGGGTCCAGCGGCAGATAGGCGGCGCCGGTCTTCAGGATCGCCAGCATTGCGATGATCAGATCAGCAGATCGTTCCATACACAGACCCACGATTTGCCCGGAGCCAGCACCGCGCGCGGTCAGTGCGCATGCCAAAGCAGTAGCACGCGCGTCCAGCTCGGCGTAGCTCAGCTTTGCGCTGCCCGCCTCCAATGCCGGGGCATTTGGGGTTTTAGCCGCCATGGCGGCAAAAGTGTCATGGATGCGCAAGGGGGGGATAGCCCGGCTTGGTCCGGTCAGGGCCGCACCTGCCCCCAGCGGTAAATCGGCTAAAACAGTGTCTGGGGCCGCGATGAACCCTGCAAGATAGGTGCCAAACGCAGCTGCCATCGCCTGCAATGTTGCGGGTGCGAACAGGCCATTATGGGCGATCAGGCGGGTGGGGGTAATCGCCAGATCGGCATCACCCAAGTCGTCGCCATCCGCCCCGTCAAACACCACCCGCAGCGCCCGCATGGCTGCCGCGCGGGCATCAGGGTGGTTGATACGCAACGCCAAATCGGTGGCCATCGGGGCGCGGTCAAGCACCGCCTCGCGGGTCGCCATCAGGCTGGCTGTTACCTCGCGCGTTGTGGTCGTGGTCCCGACTGTCACGGTAATCGGGCGCAGTGCCGACAGATAGGGCGCGGTAGGTGTGGCCCCTTTCAGGGCAATTGTCGGTGATCCCTGCCCGGTCAGCCCGCAAACCCAAGCCAGATAGGCCGCAAGCACCGTGTCTTCCCCCGCAGTGCCTGCAGTGAAGGGCGCAGAATATGCCGTCTGCCCCCTCGAAGCGTCGGTGTTATGATCCACTGGATAGGGTGGTATCGCAGGCATTGCCCACAGCAAGGCCGCCTCCCACAGGGGTTCCGCCTTGCCAATCGTCAGCACATCCGCCCCCGGCACCTCGGGCAACATTTGCCCCGCCCTCAGCCCCAAAACCCCCGCATCAACCGCATGGCCTGCCATATCTATCAGCCCCGACACCCGCACCGCGCCATCAGCGACGGCAATCAACAGGCCGGTGTCATCAAGCGCCAGCACTTGCCCTGCAGGACCATGCTTGTCGGACACCATTTCCAGCCGGGCGATTCCCAGCAGCACCGGCCCGGTCCACAGCTTGGGTATTGCCAGCGGGTTGGCATAGCCGCCAAAATCAAGCGCCCGCACCAGCCGGTCCAGATCGGCCATGGTGCGGCTGAAATCGAGCGTTGCCAGCGCATCAGGCCGCTTGGCACGCGCGTACCAGCCTCGGGGCCCGGACAGCGGCATGGGTGTCTCGCGCCCGGCCAGCAATTCGGGGATCAACGCGCGAAAACTTTCCAGCCCCGCCTCGTAGCAGCTGGCATTGAGGCTAAAGGCAGTATCGGTACCCCGCACCTCAAAACTGCACGTCTTCAGGGCGCGGCCTGCATCCACTGCATCCAGCATTTCATGCCAGGTTACGGCATGGGTGGTAGCACCTTCCATGATCGCCCAGGCCGGCACATTCAGGCCCGCGCGTTCTGGCAATGGGCCATCATGAAAGTTGATCGCCCGCCGCGCCGCCCGCAGGATCAGCGCTTGCGGTAGCACGGTCAGGTTGGCCACGGAAAACAGATAGTCAAACTGCAGATCGCCCAATTGTGGAGCCTCTGCCGTGCCAAGATGCGGAGTCCCCTCGGCGTGGGCCCAGGCAATGATCTGGGCATCGCCGGTGATCACACCCAAAAGCTTGCCCCCCGCTTGCCGGAATGCCTCAGCGCATTGGATAAGAAGGGATCCGTTTCCGCAGAATATGGCGTTCATTGCAGCATTTCTCGATTTAAACCGTGAGCTAGGGAAAACACCGCCGCCTGGCCAATCTGTTTCAGGCAAAGGGCGACGGGAATACAGTCAAGGATCGTATTAAAACGCCAATAGTAAGGCGGCCTTGCGCAAGGTCTGCGGGTTTTGGACGCTACATCTTAGAGGGTCATGCCCGGATTGGCTGTCTTGCGGGTGCAGTCCTGAACAGCGGCTTTGGTCCGAAGATCACAAATAGCAGTGACGCCGCGATGAAATAGGTGATGGCAAAGATCCAATAGGTTGTAACGCCGCCGACATTCGGCGTCATTGGCAGCACCAGAATCGTGGTATTGAACACCACCTGCAGGCACAGAACCAAAAACCCGCTTTTGGTGTGCATATAGACAAAGGTGCACATGGCTGCGACGCCGATCTGGTTGACCAAAAGCCCCCCCAGAGGCAGGTTTGGAATGATGCCGATGTTATAGATTGCCATTGGCACCCACCAGGCCGTCCAGACCGCCCCCACAATCATTGCGCTGACATAGGGGGTGAACTGGTCTGACAGACGCCGGATTGCATAGCTGATCCAGACGATCTCGCCGATAAACGAGCTGATCAGCACCGTCTTCATCACACTGGGCCGCACCGCGATGGCGAAGTTGGGGGCAAAATCGGGCATGGCGTAGCGGTTAAGAGCATAAATCGCCGCTAAAATCGCCAGACAAATCATCGGATTCCAAAGCAAAGCGAAGGCATACCAGCGCACCGGGCGTCGCCATTCCAGCATCGGGCGCAAAAGATCAACAATCCCTGCCCAGCCACGCGCCATGATCACAATACCGCTCAGTAGCCCTGCCAGCAGGGCAAAGCGCCCATTCTGGTACAGACCTTTTGGGAGAATCTCGAGGCCTATCGCCGACACAAACAGGCCGTTGACGAGGATAATCATCACCAAAAACACCCAGACTTCATATTTGCGCAAGGCAGACATCATTGTTCAGATCATCCTTCCCAACTGGTTAAAAGCATTTCACGTCTTCAGGCGGGACATATCAGATAGGGCCTGAAGGGCCATGTGGAATCGCCGTGGCCAAAAGCATCACCCAAGATGCTCCGCCAAAGCACAACGTTTTGCGAAAAATCATATCGAACCCTGCCGCCTGCAACAGCTTTTCATAATTATGCGAGAAAGAATTTTCCTGCCCAAAGGCATGCGATGCCGCGTCCTTTGCTAGATCATGGTCTGGATCAACTGGCTCCACCAGTGCCACGGCAGCGGGGTGGTGCAGGGCCATATTTTTGAACATTCTCAACAGGGTTTCAGCCGAGAAATATTCCATTACCCCGCCATAGGTCAGCAGAATGGTGCCGGGCCGTGCTGTTTTCTGCAGCCAGATCGAGGCGTCTGCGACCAGAAACTGCAGCCTGGGGTTCTGTGCATAGGTCACGTGATCGCGGGAGATAATGGTGGGGTTGATATCGACACCGATGAAATCCTGCACCTCTGGCATGGCGCTTGCGCAATGCTCCAACACCCGTCCGGCCCCACAGCCGACCTCAATCAGACGGGTATAGCCCCCGGCGCGGGCGAGCTTTGCCATTTGATCGACAATCTCGTGATGTGGCCCCAGAAACCATTTTTGATACCGATCCAGATATCTGTCAAAATAGGTATCGGCCGTATCTGTGCGCCAGAACTGAAACAGGCTTTTCTGCAACGCACCAGCATCGCCGCGCGCCCGCGCGTTCGCAGAGCGGGCATAAAGAATCCAACGCTTCTGTTTTACAAAACGGCCTGAATGGCGATCTGTGTCCAGATCCCGCCTGATCCAAGGGGCGAGAACCTCCAACAGGTTGCCCGCCCAAAGTTTAAACGTCTCTCTAGCGTGAGCCATAAAAGGCACGCTCCGTCATAAAAGGGTTTATTGCAATACGAAAAGGGGCCGTGACAATAAGAGGAACAATACTGGGTTTTGGGCCATCAGCCAATGCCAAACAGCACACAGCGGCTGGGTGCCCGAGATCAAGGAAAATGGCCTGTGCTTTCGGGGTCTTGGGGTGCAAATAACCAACTGGAAGCCCGTCCCGAAGATCCAGCACAATTTGGCGTGGTGCCAAGGACATCCCTTCCCCTGTCAGCTTCATCCGGGCCTCCTTGGCCGTCCAGAAGGCAAAGAATCGCGCCCTTTGCGCCTCTTTGGGGAGAGCGGCCTGAACATCGGCCTCGTCGGGTGTCAGGCAGGTTTGCGCCAGCCCGGCAATATCGGCCTGTCGGTCAGTGAATTCGAGATCAACGCCCAAAGGTTCAGCCCGCGAGACCACCAAAACGGCAAGGTCACAACTGTGCGACAGGTTGAACGCCAGAGTGCTGCCTTGCAAAAAAGGTTTGCCTTGCGCGCCGGAGCCAAAAACCAAGCCCGCTGGGGGCAGCTCGCAGACTTGCCCTAGCATGACGCGCATAAACCCCCGGCTCCGTGTATAACGGTCCCGGTCACGCGCAAAATGAAACCGCCGCGCACGGGTGGTCTCATCTGCTGACAAAAGTGATCCCGCTTCAGATAAGGCCATATCACGATCATCGTCCAAGGTGCAGCACGCGACGCCAATATCTGCGGTGCCGTGTGGTAGGGTATTGGTGGCCAGGTCGGCCATCCTGTCACCTCCCCGGTTTCGTGTTCCGAATCTCGGCCTCAACCATATTGGCAAGATCCTGTACCGCCGCTCCAGCCAGCATGCTCAGATGGTCCGAAGCATGTCGGCTGACCCGTAAATTGCCGTGCACGAAGGTCGGCCAGCCATAATTAGGGTCGCTCTTGCGCAACTGGGTTGCGGTGAACCCATCTTTTTCGGATTCGGTCAAGAACAGCCAAGCATCGCCGACGTAGGGGGCGGGGTCATAGATCGACGATATTTTCCACCATTGCCGGACAAGATGGCTATAGCGGTATTTCTCTGATGGGGTCGGCGCACCGGCTTGAATGACGGCACCTGCGCGGGTCTGGTTGTGAAACCAGGCTGTGGCATTGGTCCAAAGAGGTCCAGGTCCATGCTGCAAAACCAGCTTTGTCATATACAGAATCCGGTCCAGCTTGGACCCGGATTTTTGGAAGGCGAATTTCGGCGCGAATGTATCCAGTAAGCCCAGGAAACCCACATCTTCACCCGCCGCCCGCAACTGCCGTGCCATCTCGAAAGCGGTGAAAGCCCCGCCGGAATATCCCGCAAGCAGATAGGGGCCCTGTGGTTGATGGCGGCGGATATTGGTCAGATGGTCGGTCGCCGTTGCCTCGATGCTGTCATGCATCCGGTGTCCTAGAATGCCCCGGGTCTGCAAGCCTATCACTGGGCGATGCGCGCCCAGAAGGCGGCCCAGCTTGATCAGGTTGTTTACATTGCCACCAACACCACCGACGATAAACAAGGGCGGCCTTGCAACAGACGGGCCGGGATGAATGACGGTTGTAGTATCCCAGGGGCTGTCTTCAGGGGCCCCCGAAAAGCTAGTATTCGCCGGCGTCTCGGTGGTGGTGCCAAGCTTGCGCGCCAAAGACCGGATCGTCGGATGGGCAAACAGCGTCGAGATCGGCATATCGACACCAAAGCTGCGCCTGATCTGTGTGAAAAGCTTCACTGCCAGCAGCGAATGGCCGCCCAGTTCGAAGAAATCATCCTCCATCCCGATCTCGGGCTGATCCAGCAGTCGCGCCCAGATATCGCGCAAATCACGCTCGCTCGCTGTCACTGGCCAGTTCGTGCGCATGGCCCCGCCCTGATCTTCCGCCGGGCGCAGGCTCAGGACCATGCGATCGGTCTTGCCATTCGGATTGAGTGGCATCCGGTCCAGCACTTGAATGCGCGAGGGCACCATGTAATCGGGCAGGCTTTGCGCCATGCCCCCCCGCAGCGCCAGCGGGTCGGCAGCCATGCCCTGCTTCAGGACCACAAAGGCCCAGAGCACCAGATCACCATCCGCGTCAGGCCGGGCCACTGCCACGGCTTCGGCCACGGCGGGCTGGCTGGCCAGAACCGCCTCGACCTCGCCCAGTTCTACCCTAGCCCCGCGGATCTTGACCTGATGATCCGTCCGCCCAAGATAGATCAGCCGCCCATCGGCCAAGTACTGCACCCGGTCGCCTGTCGCGAACATCCGCGCGTCTGGCTTTTGTACAAAAGGATCGGCGACAAAGCGTTCCGTGGTCAGATCGGGGCGGTGCAGATAGCCCGCCGCCAGCACATCACCGCCGACATAAAGTTCCCCCGCCTCGCCGGGTGGCACCAATTGACGGGCTGGGTCTAGTACATAAAGCCGCGCATTATCAAGCGGGCGGCCAATCGGCACTTCTTCGGTGTTCAGGTCGCGCACCACTTCGCAGGTGACATCCGCCGCCACTTCGGACGAGCCGTAAAGGTTAACCAGCACGACCTGTGGGGCGGCCTGTAGCATCTGCCTGGCAAGACTTGCCGGTATCCGTTCGCCGGAGGTGAACAGATACCGCAGCGAGGGGGCCACAGCGCCAAGATCGATGTCCGCATTGAGGATGGATTTCAGCAGCGACGGCACCACCAAAAGCCGCGTAACCTGATGCTTGCCCAGAAACGCCAGAAAGGCGGCAGGATCGCGCACCTTGTCATTTGCGATGATGACCTGCGGCACGCCAGCCAGCAGGGGGCCAAAGATTTCCCAGACCGAATCCACAAACGAAAGGGCGGTTTTTTGGCACATCACATCGGCGGGCGAGAAAGGGAATTCCCGCCACATCCAGGCAAAGCGGTTGATTGTTGCCTGATGCGTACCCATCACCCCCTTGGGTTTTCCGGTCGATCCGGATGTATAGGAAATATAGGCAATCTCTGCAGGTACGGCGGCGGTAACCGGCGTCGCATGGCTGCCCGCCGCTTCGGGGACGATTGGGTCGGCAAATCCATATCGGTTGGCCAATTCTAGGGTGGTCAGCACAAACCTGGTGCCAGAATCCGCCATTATATGGCGCAGACGCTCTGCCGGATTTGATGGGTCAAGCGGCATATAAGCGGCACCAAGCCGCATTGTGGCCAGCAGGCCCGCCACCATCCGCATAGAGCGGTCCATGCAGATCCCGACGATATCGCCTTTGCCTACACCGCGCGCGCGCAACAGTGCTGCCAGATCGCCGACCATCGCATCAAGCTGGTGATAGCGCAGGCCCGCCTCGCCCTCGATCAGGGCAATGGCATCGGGGGTCTTGGCCACGCGGTCAGCAAACAGCGTGGCCAGCGTCGCCTGCTGCGGGAAAGCCACCGCTTTACCCTGCCACTCCACCAGCAGCTTCTGGCGGTCCGCAGCCGACAACAGCGAGATGCCCCCAAGCGGTTGGCCGGGATCATCGGCCACACCTTCCAGCAGCCGCAGGAAGCGGTCGATATGGCCTTCGATGGTGGCCGCATCGAACAGATCGGCGTTATAGCTCCATTCGGTACGCACATCGCCCGGCGCATCGGTGACGTTCAGATACAGCTCAAAATGTTCATAGGCGCGGGGATTGGTCACGAATTCCGTGCTGACCGGGCCGAAAGACATGGCGGACAGATCAATGCCATTGTCGATGTTGAAAATTACCGGCACCAGCATCACGCGGCTTGGATCGCGGGCCACGCGCAAAGACCGGATCAACTCGCCATAGGTGTAGGTCTGATGATCAAGCCCATCCAGCATGGCGCGGCGGACCACGGTCAGGTAGGTGCCAAAACCCTTGTCCCAATCAATCTGGGTACGAATGGCAAGCAGGTTCACACAGTGCCCTACCACGCCCGGCATGCCGCGCGCCGCCTGCCCTGATGCGGGCAACCCGATAACAATATCCGATACCTGCGCCTGACGTGCGATATACACCTTATAGGCCGCCAGCATCAGATTGACGAAGGTTGACCCTTGGGCACGGCCAAGCGCGCGCAACCTGTCGGCAAGTGCTGCCGGGATCACCCGGTCGGCCCGGGCACCGCGCACCGTTTTGATCGCCGGACGCGGATGATCGGTTGGCAGATCCAGTACTGGCACCTGGCCTGCAAATTGGCCCAGCCAATATTCACGTGCGGCTGTGGCATCAGGCGAGCGGCTCCATTCCATCTCGGCCTGGGCATAGTCGATGATGCTTTGCGCCGGGGGCAGTGTCGCGGCCCGCCCCTCAAGCCCGGCGGAATAAACCGCGCCAATATCCCGCATGATGACATCAACCGACCAACCATCACAGACGATGTGATGAGCGGTGATAATCAGATGGTGATGCGTCTCGCCAAAGGCCACCAGATGCGCGCGCACGAAGGGGCCCGCCACCATATCAAACGGGGTTTCAACCTCTTGGGCCAAGATCGCGGCCAGCGTACTGGCCTGATCCTGCGCGGTAAGTGCAGACAGATTCACGAGCGGCACATCAATGCTGATATCCGGCTGGATATGCATTTCCATGCCGTCATCGGAAAAAGTTGATCGCAGCGCATCATGGCGGCGGAACACGGCGGCCGCTGCCGCGCGCAGGGCGTCCCTGTCTACAGGACCATGCAGTTTCAGCGTGACACTTTCATTATAGGCCGGTGCCACATCCGGGGTGACGATCATTGCCGCCCAGATTTCACGCTGTGCCTCGGTGGTTGGCACGGTCAGCGTGCCAAGCGGAGCGGCCATGGCGGCTGTAATCGCAGCCTCGCCGCCCGGCAGGGACAGGCGTGGCGGGGCCTTGTGCAGATGCGGACCGTCATAGGCTACGCTGTCACGCCCGACCAACAGGCCCGCGGCCCGCATTTCCAGCGCCGTGTCCTTCACCGCCTCGATCACATGGTCAATATCGGCATCATCATGCGCCGCTGTCATATAGCTGGGGAACCCCTCCAGCATGAACACGCCGCGGTCGCGCAGACCCGCACCCAGCAGGCCGCCGTATTTCTGATCCTCGCCGATGCGCAGATACATCAAGGATCCACAGTTTGGCATCTGGAACGGCATGTCATTATCGGCAAACCAGCGGTCCACCGTGCCTGCCAGCTTGTCACCCTTGGCATTCACGGTTTTCCAAAAGAAGTCCGGCTGCGTTTTGAAAAACGTCAGCATCGCCTTCAACGCGGCCATCGCCAGCGGGTGGCGCACGAAAGTGCCGGCAAAGAAGGTGACCGGCGCCTCGGGGAAGCTGTCATCGCCGTATTGCCACATGCCACCATCAAAGGTGTCCATGAACCGTGCCTTGCCCGACACCACGCCCACCGGCATGCCGCCACCCACCACCTTGCCATAGGTCACAAGGTCTGCATCGACCCCGTAATAGCCCTGCGCGCCGCGCGGGCCAAAGCGGAAGCCTGTCACCACTTCGTCGAAGATGAACAGCGATCCGGCGTTTTCGGTAATACGGCGCACTTCGCTGATGAAATCTGCCGGGCGGAATTCGGGCCGCCGGCTTTGCACCGGTTCCACGATCACGGCAGCAATCGTGCTTGCGTTTTTACGGATGTAATCCAGCGCTTGGGGTGACCCATAAGGCAGCACAATCACGTTTTTCACGGAATCGCGCGGAATGCCGGGGGCCATCGGCAGGCTGCGCGGGCCGTCCTTGCCATCAAGGCCGCGCACCAGCACTTCGTCGAAGTTGCCGTGGTAATCGCGGGCGAACATCACGATCCGGTCACGCCCGGTGCAGGTGCGCGCCAAGCGCATCGCGGCATAAACCGCCTCTGACCCGGTACAGACGAAACTGGCGCGGTCATTGCCGGTCACTTCGCAAAACAGCGCGGCGGCTTCCATCGCCAGCAGCGATTGCGGACCAACCTCGAACCCTGCATCCAACTGGGTGTGCAGCGCCGATACCACCTGCTCGGGCGCATGGCCCAGGAAACCGGGGCCAAAGCCATTCAGAATGTCGATATATTCATTGCCATCGACATCAATCAGGCGCGAGCCTTTCGATTTCACGGTGACAATCTGGTAGACGATTTCTTTCCACAGCCGGTTAAAGCCGGATGCCGTGCGCGGGTCGGCGTGAACACCGCGGTATTGCACGGTCAGCGCCTTTGATTTCGCAGTTTTGGCAGTATAGCGCGCCACCAGCGCGTCGATATGGCCGCGCTGCGCGGGCGTCAGATCTTCCGTCTCGCGGATGATCCGGGTCATCGGGGCCGAGGATGGCGTGGCGTCGGCCAGATCTTCGGTGCCCTCGATGCGGGTCATTTCGGCCAGCGGTGTGCGGTCTGCGGGGGCAGCACCCGCAAGGTTGCCATGCGCATCAATATGGGCGGCGAGCGTATCAATGGTGGGCAAGCCGTCGATCAACTGGCGCAGGGTGACGGTGACGCCAAAGCGCTCAGACAATTCGCGCGTGGCTTGCGTCAGCAGCAGTGAATCAAAGCCAAGCTCAAGGAATGAGGCAGAGCCATCCATATCGGCAGGCTCCACGCCCGACAGATCAGACAGCATATCGCGCAGTGCATCGGCGGCGGATATTTGCGGCGCGGCGGGTGCATCAGATGGCGCGGGCGCTGTAATCTCAGCATCGGCAGGGGCTGCATCCAGGGCGGCCACGGTAACCGGGGCCACATCCACCGGTTCCACCCAGAACCGCTTGCGCTGGAACGGGTAGGTTGGCAGACCTGCGGCGCGTTTTGGCGCTGGCCCGTCGCCTTCAAGCCGCGACCAATCGACTGGATAGCCGTTCGCCCAAAGCCCGCCGAACGCGTCGAGCATCGACAGATGCGCATCGGCATTTTCCGCTTGGGCATGGGGAAGCGACGCCAGTGCCGGCTGCGCGCGGCGGCGGTCCGGGTTTTGCCCAGCCAGCGTCGACATCGTGCGTCCGGGGCCGGTTTCCAGGAAAATATGCCGCCCCTCTGCCCAGAGCGTTTGCATCGCATCATAAAACCGCACCGGGCGGCGCATGTGGCCTGCCCAATAGTCAGGGTCAGTCGCCTCCTGTTCGGTCAACCAATCGCCAATCACGGTGGATAGGATCGGAATTTGGGGCGCGCGGAGTTTAATCTTCGCCACTGCGGCCCGGAACGGCTCAAGCGCTGGTTCCATCATATGCGAATGAAACGCGTGGCTCGTGTGCAGGCGCGACGTCACAAACCCCGCCGCCTCCAGCACCGGCAAAACCGCCGCTGCCGCTGCTTCTGATCCGGCCAAGACACAGGCCTTGGCACCGTTCACCGCCGCCAGATCCAGCCCCGCGCCCAAGTAGGCTTGCAGCTCCGCTTCAGACGCGCGTACCGATACCATCACCCCGCCCGGCAGATCGGCCATCAGCCGCCCGCGCAGGGCGATGAGGTTCAACGCATCTGGCAGATCAATCACGCCCGCAATCGTGGCCGCCGCAAATTCGCCGATCGAATGGCCAACCATCACATCCGGGCGGATCCCCCAATGATCCCATTGCTTTGCCAGCGCATAGCCGATTGCAAAGATCGCAGGCTGCGCCAATGACGTATCTTTGAGGCGCGCTGTCATAGTCTCGCGCTGGTTGTCCGGGGCGTGGATCACATCCAAAAGGTCCAACCCAAGGGCGGGCTTCAGCAATGTGGAGCACAGCGACAGCGCCTCGCGGAACACAGGCTCCGCATCAAACAGCGCGCGTGCCATGCCCACATGCTGCGCGCCCTGCCCCGGGAACAAAAACGCCACCGCATCGCGCCGCCCCGCCGTGGTGGACTTGCCCGCAAAGGCCTTCGCTGCATCGGCCAAGCCGCCAAACCCGTCCGTCACCAACACGCTACGCTCATTGTAAGCATGCCGCCCCCGGATCAACGTGGCGCGCACAGCGCCCGCATCAGCGTCAGGATTGGCAGCAGCCCAAGCACCAAGTGCCGCCACCGCCGCACTCAATGCCTCAGGCGACGATGCTGATACCGGGTAAACCTGCGGGCCATGGGCTGGGGCCGCATCAACCACCGCCGCAACTGGCGCCTCCTGCAGCACCATATGAATATTGGTGCCACCCACGCCAAAGGCCGAAACCCCGGCCAGACGGGGCACATCGCCGCGCGGCCATTCCGTTAATTTTGCGACCGGATAAAACGCCGATGCCGCAAAATCCATCCGGGGGTTTGGCACTTTGTAATGCAGAAGCGGCGGTATCACCCCGTGCTTCAGCGTCAGTGCCGCCTTGATCAGTCCGGTGATGCCCGCCGCAATATCCAAATGACCGACATTGGTCTTGGCAGATCCCAACGCACAGAACCCGCGCGCATCGGTGCTGGCGGAAAACGCACTGTGCAGGGCTGCAAATTCGATCGGGTCACCCAGCGGTGTGGCCGTGCCATGCGCCTCGATATAGCCGATCTCGCGGGCTGAAACCCCTGCCGCCTTGTGAGCCGCCTGAATGACCGCCGCCTGCGCCTTGATCGACGGGGCCGCGTAGCCCGCCTTTTCCGACCCGTCATTGTTGATCGAATAGCCCCGGATCACCGCGATCACTTCGTCGCCGTCGGCCAGCGCATCGTCAAGCCTGCGCAGCACCACCAGCCCCGCGCCATCGCCAAACACCGTGCCGGTCGCATCCGCATCAAAGGTGCGGCAATGACCGTCCGCCGACGCCATGCCATCGGCCATATATTTGTAATTCCGCTTTGACGGGAAGGTCACAGACACACCCCCCGCCAGCACCATGTCAGACGTGCCGGCAAGCAGGCTTTCACAGCCCTGCGCCACTGCCACCAAAGACGTGGAACAGGCGCATAAAACCGTCGCCGCTGGCCCGCGCAGATTGAGCTTATAGGCAATGCGCGTCGCCACAAAATCCTTGTCATTGCCAAAAAGGGTGGAGAAATCATCAAGCGGATAGCTGGCCGCGTAAGCGCGCGACGCGCCGGGCGCCGACAGCAGATTGTTCAGCAGATACGAATTCTGGCTGGAACCCGCGAAGATCCCGATCTTGCCCGCAAACTGCGCCGGGTCATGGCCAGCGCTATCCAACGCCGTCTGCGCCACTTCCAGCAAGATGCGGTGCTGCGGGTCCATCCGTTCGGCTTCGCGCGGGGGGATGTTGAAATGCTTGGCGTCAAACATATCGGCATCCGGCATCACGCCGCGCGCGTTGACAAAACCGTCCTCGCCTTTGGACAGATCAATATCCAGATCATCCGGCGTGAACTGCGAAATCATCTCGCGGCCCGATACCAGCCCGTCCCAGAACTCCTCGGTCGATCTTGCACCCGGGAACTTGCCCGCCAACCCGATGATAGCAATCAGCCCAGAGCCCGCGCGGGGCGCGTCAGGGGCAAGGGCAACAGGCCCGGATGCCTTGGCAGGCTTGCCCAGATGGGCAGCCATAGCTGCAATCGTCGAATGTAGGAAAAAATCCGAGATCGGAAATGCCCGGTCCAGCGCCGTCTGCAGCCCGTCATGCACGCGGGCCACATGCAGGGACGACGCACCAAGATCAAAGAAATTGGCGGTGCGGTCGAGATCGCTTTCCTCAACACCAAGCGCTGCGGCCAACTGGCCTGCGATCATCTCTTCAATGCCATGCAGGTTTGCCACGCGGTTTGCGAGCTTCGCCGCTTTTGGTAGAGATCGTGCCTCCAGCACGCGCCGGTCCACCTTGCCATTGGCGTTCAAGGGCAGACTCGTCAGCGTCACAAACCGACTTGGCACCGCATAATCGGGCAGACGGGCGGCAAGAGCGGCGCGTAAGGCCGCCTCATCCACGCCATCCGCCACGCAATAGGCCACCAGCATCTTATCGGCATGGTCGGCACCAACCCGCGCCACGACCACCGCCTGTTTGATACCCGCCAGTGACTCCAGCGCTGCCTCGACCTCGCCCAATTCAATCCGGAAGCCGCGAATTTTCACCTGAGTATCGATCCGGCCCAGATAGTGCACCACGCCCTCCGCATCCTGGCGCGCGAGGTCCCCGGTGCGGTACAGCATCACGTCATTGTCCCAAGGGGCTACGATAAATTTCTCGGCTGTTAAGGCAGGCTGGCCCAGATAGCCAAGCGCCAGCCCCTCGCCCGCGGCAAACAATTCGCCGGCCTCGCCCATGGCCACGGGCAGCATATCCGCCCCCAGCACGAACACATCGGTGCCGCTGATCGGTTTGCCAATCGGCAATGGCAGGCCCAGTTCCGCCTCGGCGCGGGTGATGGTGTGACAGCAGGTGAAGGTGGTGTTTTCCGTAGGCCCGTAGCCGTTGATCACCGTCAGGGTCGGGCAGGCCGCCATCACCTTTGCCACGGATGCTGGCGACACCACATCGCCGCCGGTCAGCAATTGGCGCAAAGGGGCAAAATCACCGGGCCGCGCATCGGCCATGGCGTGAAACAGCCCCGCCGTCAGCCACATCGAGGTGATGCGCTGACCCTTGATCACTTCGCCCAAGGCGCGCAAAGACCCAGACGTATCTTCTGGAAATACCAGCGTTCCACCGTTCAGAAGCGCACCCCATATTTCCAACGTCGCCGCATCAAAGCCCACCGGTGAATTTTGCAAAATCCGCTCATCCGGGCCCAAAGCCATGAAATTCTGACCCTGCACCAGCCGCAGAATGGCGCGGTGCGGCACAACCACGCCCTTCGGTGTGCCGGTAGAGCCGGAGGTATACATCACATAGGCCACAGCCTCGCCATCCAGCGCGGGGAAGGAGGGGCTGACTGTGTCGGTGCAGGTCTGCCAATCAAACGAGATCTGGGCAATATCCATATCGGCCAGTGCGGGCACGGATCCCACACTCAGGCCTATTTTCGCATCCTCCGCCATAAGGCGCAGCCGCGCCTCAGGGTAGTACAGCGGCAGCGGCACATAGCCCGCCCCCACCTTCAGAATGGCCAAAAGGCTGATGACCGTGCCCGGATCTTGGGTTGCCGCAACGCCCACCAGCGCGCCGGGGGCAACGCCTGCTGCCACTAACCGGGCTGCCAAAACATCAGACAACCTGTCCAGATCGGCGTAGGTGATCTGAAGCTGGCCTTGCTGCAACGCAGCTGACGCGGCTTGGTCCTTTGCAATGCTTGCAAAAACACGGGCAATATCTTGGGAAAGGGGCAATCTTCTGAGCATGGCAAAGGCAACCAGTCTTAATTTTGATGAACATGCATCAGTACAACAGATATAAATTCAATTGGGCGAAGAAAAGGCCCGTCTCAGGCACGAAAGGGAAATATCTCGACCTTTACGGCCAAGATTAACGCGGTGTGGCGATCACGACAGCCGCGCTATGACTGGACCTGTCGCGTATTCGTGCCGCCCCAAGCGCTCGTTTAAGCTAACCTACGCTCAAAAGCCACGGGGCGTGCCAACATTTACCCGTAAGCAGACTCTGTTCAGCCTCCGTTCCGAGTTTCTGCCACAGAAACCTTTGAAACCTCCCGCTTCTTGCGGCTATATGACCCGACAACGCCCAAAACAGGGCTGCAATCTTGCACGATCAGACCCAGAATAGACCCCCCACCAATGGCTTTTTCCTATGCCGCGTTTTCTGCCTGTGTATCGGATCGTTGGCAACTTGCCATCGGCGACCCCAATGTGGCGGGATGGGCAGTTTTTGTAACCTATGCCTTGGCCGCCGGGCTCGCTGTTGTGGTCTTGCGCCGCGCTCCGTTTGATCCCGCCCACCGCCGCCAAATGCAGGCGCTTTGGGGTATGATTGCCCTGCTGATGGCGGCCTTGGCCCTGAATAAGCAACTTGATCTGCAATCCTTGATGACAGCCCTTGGCCGCTGTCTGGCGCAAGACCAGGGCTGGTATGAAAACCGCCGTATGGTGCAGCGCGATTTTATTTTTGGCCTGATCGCCATCGCGGCGCTGATCGGGGCTGCGATGTTCTGGATGTTGCGCGGCATGATCCGCCAAAACCTGTTATCGCTTTTGGGCCTTGCGGCATTGGCGGGCTTTGTTCTGATCCGCGCAGGGCATCTTCTGCATATCTTTGTTCCAGACCAAATAGCGGCAGATTATCTTCTGCATGATCTGACCTCGATACTGGAAGTGCTTTGTCCGGCCCTGATCAGCGCTGCCGGCTGGCGGATTTTGCGATTGCAGCCCCTACAGACAAGCCCCTGATGTTGGGCGGCCCCTCTCGTTCTGGCCCGTCTGCCGTTGCCCTGTCAGGGGGTGTGCTTTGGGGGCTGATCCTGCTGTCGGTCGGGATCGAGGCTCTGCTACAAGCGGCTGATTGCGGGCTTGTGGGCAGCCCACACTGGCGCGGGGTCGCCTATCAGAACGGGGCATTCTGGGCGGGCCTTTTACACAATTGGCGGCCCAATTACCCGGGCCAGCCTTTGGCAATGTTTCTAAGCTATGCTTTCTTTCATGATGGTCTGGGGCATCTGGCGGGGAATATGCTGACGCTGTGGCTGCTGGGGCGCCGCTTGATAGACAAGCTGGGCGCCAAAGTCTTCCTTGTGCTTTATCTCAGTGCAAGTCTTGGCGGGGGGGTAGGCTTTGGACTGTTGTCACAAAGCCCGCATCCCATGGTCGGGGCCTCGGGCGCCTTGTTTGGCCTTGCGGGTGCCGCGATATGGCTGGAGGCCACCGAACGGCACAGGCTGGGGATCACGCTTTGGCCAATCGGGGGCGTCATTTTAGGACTTATCTTGCTCAACGCCCTGATGTGGCTGGCTTTAGACGGGATTCTGGCTTGGCAAACGCATTTGGGTGGTTTTGTCGCAGGGGTTTTAGTTTGTGCAGTCGGGGTCGCAAAGCAACCCAAGGCTGCTTCCAGGTGAAAAACTGGCACCCTGCCGGGTGCTGCATTTCCATTTCAAATGGCCAGTCCCACCGCGTGGCGCAGCATCCAGACACACGCTAAAGCCCGAGCCTGATCAGGCCTTGGTCACATCCGTCATCGGCAATCCGCGCCGCTTCATCGCGTTGCGGGTGTCAATAATCGGAATACCAAGCGCAGCAAGAGCGGCGTAATCGACTTCGTCATGATCTGTAGCAATCAGCACGGCATCGAAATCTGCTGCCTTGATATCGGATGCGGCCAGCGAGGTCTTGCCCATGAATTGCGGATATTCTCGCATCCGGGGAATACTCGGCACATGCGGGTCATGGAAATCCACCGTTGATCCGGCATCCTGCAACAACGACATCAACCGCACGGACGGGCTTTCGCGCATGTCAGAGACGTTTTTCTTGTAGGCAATCCCGATGATCAGAATACGCGCCCGGCTCAGGCCGATGCCTAGCTTGCGGTCCAGCACTTCGCGCAGGCGGGCCACCACGTAATTGGGCATATTGGAATTGATCTCACCCGCCAGTTCGATGAACCGGGTGGACAGTTCATACTCCCGCGCCTTCCACGTCAAATAAAACGGATCAATCGGGATGCAATGCCCGCCCAGACCGGGGCCGGGATAAAAGGGCATGAACCCGAAGGGCTTAGTCGCCGCCCCGTCGATCACTTCCCAGACATCAATATCCATTTTGTCGAAAATCATCTTCAACTCGTTCACCAGCGCGATGTTCACCGCGCGGAAGATGTTTTCGGTGATCTTCACCGCCTCTGCGGTCTGGGTGGTCGACACCGGCACCACCTTGTCCACGACGATCTGGTAGAACGCTTCAACCAACTGCCCCGCCTCAGGCCCGTCACCCGCCACAATCTTCGGAATCGTCGCGGTGCGGAATTTGGCATTGCCCGGATCTTCGCGCTCTGGCGAAAAGCCGATGAAAATATCACGCCCCGGAACCAGCCCTGATTTGGCCAGAATGGGCGTCATCACATCGGCTGTCGTGCCAGGGTAAGTCGTTGATTCCAAAACTACAAGTGTGGACGGTGACAGATTTTTCGCAATCACCTCGGCGGTGTTTTCGATATAAGACAAATCCGGGTCGCGGTGCGCGGTCAGCGGGGTTGGCACGCAGATGACAATCACATCCATCTTTGCCAGTCCGGCAAAATCGGTGGTCCAGGCCACGGACCCTGCCGCCTTCAGACTGGCCAGATCCGCGCTGTCCACCGCCTCGATATAGCTTTGGGCGGCATCAAGCTTGGTGATCTTGCCGGCATCGACATCAAAGCCGGTAACATGCAAGCCACGCTTGGCCGCTGTCACCCCCAAAGGCAGGCCGACATAACCAAGGCCAATGATGCCAACGGCTGCGGTTTTATCCCCGATCTTGGCAAGCAGGGTTTTGAAATGGGCTTCGGGCACTTGGTATCTCCTTGTCGTCACGTCGTGTAAATCGGGGCGTAAATCGGGGTATAAATATCTGTTCGGGGTGGCGGTAACGGGGAATTATGCCATTGGAAAGACAGGTCCGTGTCGGCTTGCGGGCATCACTTCCGGCTCTCGGTCAAAAATGCCCGCAGCGCGTCGGTAAAGCGGGGTTGCGCCAAGTTAGAGATGCGCGCCGCCGCCGGATTGGCCAGATCGGCAAGGGCGCGGTCCAGCACGGGGGCAAGCTGGCTTTCATCTTGCGCCACATGAATGCCGGGACGACTGCCCAGAATATTCATCGTGGTATATTGGTGGTCATTGCGGGTTTCGCGCAGATGCCCGCGGCGCGGCAGAATGACGATTGGCTTTGCCGCTTGCAGCGCGGTCAGGATCGACCCCATGCCCGCATGTGACACGATCAGATCGGCAGCGGCAAAGCGGGCAGCATAGTCGACTGGGGTCAGGCGCGAGACGAATTCGAAATGCTGCGGCACATAGGCCGCTGCCCCCGGTGCGGTGATCTGGCCAAACAGGGTCTGCCCGGAGGTCTGGGTCGCACACCAAGCATCCACCGCGCGCACCAGCCGGTCAAAGGGTTCATGGGTGCCGATGGTCAGAAAGATCATAGCACCGACCCCAGAAATTGCGGCCCTTCCGGCTTTGCCAGATGTTCCCACTGCGTCAGCCACAGATCAGCATATCGGCGCGCCTGTTGGCCGGACAGTGACAGTTCTTCCGCATTGGCCATGCTATCAATCCAGATTGTGCGCGCGCCAAACAGCCGCCCCAGCCGTAGCGCGAAATAGCCCGGTGCCGCCCCAGTGGTGATCACCGCATCGGGGCGTACCCGCGCCATCACAAGTGTCAGTTCCACCAGTTGCTTGATCAGCTTTCGCTTGTGCCAACGGTTGCCTTCGGTGATCACCCTAAAATCTGGGACAGGGTTACCCGCTTCCACCAGCGTCTGATGCAGGCCTGGGTCCGTCGTCACGTAAGTGACATCGAACCCTTCCCAGGCCGGGCGCAGCCGCATCAGTTGCACCCAATGCCCCCCGGCCGAGGCCACAGCCATAATGCGGGTTTTACGTGTCATGCGGGGGCTCCGGTTTTGGGGGAATTAAGCAGATCGCCAAGTCGCAAGATACGATAGTCGTTGGCACCAGCAAAGCTGATCAACGCCTCTGTCAGCGCCAGCAGATACGCTGGATGTGCCGCAGGGTCAGGGCCACGGCGTGGCAGACCAAAATCATGCATCAGCACGACGCCACCGCCTTTTTGATCAATCTCGGTCAGGATGTCTGCCACTGGCCTGCGATCCCAGCTGTCTTGCGGATCAATGGTCCAAAAGGCAAACCGCTGCCCCAGACCCGCCATCAAGGTGCCAAGCGTGGTTTTGCCATAGGGCGGGCGGAAAAGCCGGGTTGACACGCCCAACCTATCTAGCGTTTGCCGTCCCGCAACCAGATCGTGCATCGCCCCCCAAGGCGTGGTTTTCCAGGCATTAGAATGATTTTGGGTATGGCTGCCAATTTCATGCCCCTCACCAACCAGTCGTGTCACAAGGGCAGGATGCATCTGGGCACAGCCACCAATCATGAAAAAAGTGGCCTTTGCACCATGCTGTGTCAACAGATCGGCCACAGTCGGCGTCATGCCCGCGCTGGGGCCATCATCATAAGTCAAGACAATGGCGCGGTGTTGCTTGCAGAGCCGCTCCAGCCGCGCAGTCACTATCCTGCGATGCAGCAGGGGAAGCCCAAACCAGGTCAGCGCTATCGCAAAAAGAAAGGCCGGGCCCCAAATCATCATCACTCTGAAACCCCAAACACCAAACCAGCGGTCTGGTAGCGTTCAATGGGTGTGACGGTCAATCCATTTGATGCTGCCCCCACCCGCTTGCGACAGGGGCTTGCACAGCCCCTTCCGCGTGTCTTGAGGGCCGATGAGATTGGTTTAGCACAGAGGGGCACTATTATTTCCATTTTGGAAAGTATTCTCTGAAAATATAAAGATTGTTTAGGCAAAATAATGGCGCGACGGTTTAAATGTGATCCGTCTTTTTCAAAGACAGCCCCCACCAAGCTGTCAGATCGTAAGGCCAAAGGCTTGTCGCAACATCCACCCCATGCGCAAAAAACGCAGTCGCATCAGCGTGGCTGCCGCTGCCATTCGCTCGGACGTGCTTGCCAGTTTCGAACTAAACAGGGTCTTTGGCAGATGTGCCAGCGCCGAGACCGGCATCGCCAGCCCGCGCAAACCCCAGCGCAGCCGATCTGACCGGGAAAATCCGTTCGAGGCGCAAAGTTCCCGCGTCAGGCGATGCCATTTGTGACGCAGCGCCGCCCAATCAGACCGAGAAGGATGGCTGACGACAAGCCCGTCTTCATAGATCAGCCTATAGCCCTTAGCGACTGCGCGCATGCTCCAATCGCGATCTTCGGACACGCCATTGACGAAATCGCCCACATCCGCAAACACATCGCGCCGTGTCACCAGATTGCCCGCCCCGGTAAAACCCTGCACTTCGATATAATTACGGAAGTTGAAGGCGAACACCGCCTCGAATGCCTCGGCTCCAGACCTTGGCGGCGGGGTTTCATCAAACACATCGACACGCCCGCCAATCAGATCGGCCCGAGGCTGCACAAGGCGCGCCATATCAAGCCAATCTGGTGCCGCAACGCAGTCTGCATCAATAAAAATCAAAACCGGGGCTGTTGTCTCACGCACACCGCGGTTGCGGGCTGCAGCAGCACCTTTTTCGGGCTCGATGAGGAAGCGCACCATTGGAAAGGCCGTGCGCAGAGCGTCTAGGCTTTGGCTGGACCCGTTGTCGACCACGACAAGATCGACGCCCCGCAGATCGCTGCTTGCCAAAACCGCCAGACAGCGTTCCAGCCGGACAACATCATTGTAATGCGGGATGATGACAGCTGCGTCAGGTCGGTCCGGGCCAGACATCGTCAAGCCCCCTTTCAGCGCAGCAACCACTGGGCAACCAGGGGTCTATTCATAACCATAGACCCCGTCATTGTAGCGGCATTTGTTCAGGACCACTCCCATCACATTGGTCAGTTCCGCCACTTGACGCTCGGCCTGATCAATCTGTT
>JANOFE010000140.1:0-1212 GCA_031413495.1 Pseudorhodobacter sp.
CTGACCATCACCATGTTCACCAACCTGAAATTCATCCACCCCGTGCGCACGCCGCGCTGGCATTACCTGAATATTTCCATGGCGCTGGCGTGGGTTGGCTTTGCCGCTTGGGCGGCATGGTCTGATTTCCACCCGCATTCCTGGGCGCATTGGGGGCTGGTGATCACATCGCTGTATCTGACCTGCGCAGGGATAGCGCAACAGATCGTGCCGGAACGGCTGGTTCGGCGGAAACTTTAGCGAATAAAAAAGGGCGGCAGAATTGCGCCCCGGACCGATCTGAAAACTCTGCGGGGCAGAGTTTTTCGGTCCGTTGTTCAAAAGGCGGGACGCCGTTGGACAAGGGAAGATATGCAGCAATTCATCGTTTGGAAATCGGGGCGCAGCTGACTGGGCCGGCGCGGTAACGCGCCTGCCTCCAGCAGCCAGGCGCGACCCGATTTGACACGTGTCAAATCGGGCAAGAGTTGCCTCACATCGGCGTTTTACTCTCCCAGCGCCTCATCACACCGCGCGCAGGTATGCGGGTGCTTGTGCGTCCCAACATCGGGCAAAATCTGCCAGCAGCGTTCGCATTTCTGGCCGTCGGCCAGTTCAAACACCACGCCAACGCCCGGCACATCGCCCAAACGAAACACCTCATCCGGCGCAGGATCGGCGGTCAGTTGCAGGCCCGACGTGATGCACAAATTCGCAAAATCGACTGACCGAAGTGCCGCCAGCACGCCCAAATCTTCAACATGCACCACAGGCGCCGCTTCAAGGCTTGCGCCAATCACTTTGGCCGTGCGCTGCACCTCCAACGCCGCTGTCACAATACGCCGCACCTGCCGGATGCTGGCCCATTTCGCCGCCAACCCCGCATCCAACCACTCCATTGGCGTCTCCGCCATATCCTCCAGATGCACCGAAGACGCGTCGCCCGGAAACCGCTCCAGCCAAACTTCTTCCATGGTGAACACCAAAATCGGGGCCAGCCATGTAGTCAGCCTATGGAACACGATATCCAAAACCGTGCGCGCAGCACGACGGCGCAGGCTGCTTGAGGCGTCACAGTACAGGCTGTCCTTTCGGATATCGAAATACACCGCCGACAGATCGGTCGTCGCAAAAGCAAACAGCTTTTGAAACACGCCTTGGAAATCATACGCCGCGTAACCCTTGCGGACCTCGGCATCGAGCTCCGCCAAGCGGTGCAAAATCCACCGCTCC
>JANOFE010000141.1:0-22413 GCA_031413495.1 Pseudorhodobacter sp.
GAATTGGTGGCCGCGTTCGCCTTCAAAATACAGCACGGTATCGACCATGTGTTCCACCACGCGGGGGCCCGCGATTTGGCCGTCTTTGGTGACGTGGCCGACCAGAATGATCGCGACATTGCGGCGTTTGGCGAAGGTGACAAGCTCGTGGCACGCGGCGCGGACTTGGGAAACGGAGCCGGGAGCGGCCTCAATACTGTCCAGCCACATGGTTTGGATCGAATCGATGATGGCGAGGCCGGGGCGTTCTGCGTCCAGCGTGGTCAGGATATCGCGCAGGTTGGTTTCTGCGCCCAGAATGACCGGGGCGTCGGTGAGGCCGAGGCGTTGGGCGCGCATACGAACCTGCGCCGGGGCTTCTTCGCCGGAGATATACAGGCATTTGACGCCGCGACGGGCAAAGCTGGCGGCGGCTTGCAACAGCAGCGTCGATTTGCCGATGCCGGGATCGCCGCCGACGAGGATGGCCGAGGCTTGCACGAGGCCGCCGCCCAAAACGCGGTCCAATTCATCAATGCCAGAGCTGGCGCGGGGGGGTGGGACCTCCGCAGTGGCGAGATCGGTAAGCGGGATGGTGCGGCCTTTGCCACTGAGCGCTTTTGGCCCGGCGGACAACGGGGCTTCCTCGATAATGGAATTCCATGCACCGCAGGCATCGCATTTGCCTGCCCATTTGCCAGTGCTGGCACCGCATGCCGTGCAGGTGAAGGTGGGGGAAGCCTTGCTCATGCAGGGGTTTTGCCTTGAATGGCAGGGCGGGGCAAGGGGGGCGGTTGAAGGCGTGATAAGGGGGCTGCCAGTGGCCGCGCCCAGCGACTTCCGGCCTGAAGGCGCAAGCCGCAAGGGCGATACAATTTAACAGCCATTAAAATGCAGAGGCGCGCCTGCTTGGCTGGTGCGTGAAACGCGCCTGCCGGGGCAGGCAGGCGCGTCCCGTCTCGCTTGGGCGAGCCGGGGAAGGTCAGGGTTGATTGTGGTTTTGCCGCGTCGTCATGGTTGAAATGACGAGCGACGCAAGAATGCAGCCGGTGAAGAAATAAAGGCCCCATGCCGTTTCAACCGTGGCAAGACCGACGCCTTTGACCAGCACGATATAGAGCGCGATCAGGAAAATATCGGCCATCGCCAGTTTGCCCATGATGTGCAGCGCGGGCAGCAGTTTGGGCGAGGCGAGGTTGAAATGGATCAGGGCGAGGCCGAGGGTTTTCAGCCACGGCGCGAAGATGGCAAAGGTGGTGACGATCAGGGCGAGGATGACGTCTGAGTCCCACAGCGATTGCAGGCCGGTGACGACGGAGATTTCGGAAAGGCCGAACAGCGGCAGGAGGCCCGCGCGCATCAGGGGCGCGAACCACGCGAGCGGGAACAGGATGAGGAGGGCGAGGTTGGCGAGTTTCAGGGCCATTCAGAAACCAAACAGCGCCATGGGAGAGCCGAGGCCCAGAAAGCCTAGCAGCACGACGGCAACGCTAATTAACAAAACGACGACCGCGAGGGCACCTTGTTTGGGCATTACCTTACACTTTCAATCGGACCGTCCGCGCGGCCATGGATGAATTGTTGCACGTAAGGGTCTGGTGTTGCGTCCATTTCCGCCACAGTGCCTGTCCATTGTATGATGCCGTTGTGCAGCATGGCAACGCGGTCTGCAATGGCGCGGACCGATGACATATCATGCGTGATGGCCATGGCGGTGGCACCCATTTCAACCACAATCTCGCGGATCAGGTCGTTGATGACACCTGCCATAATCGGGTCAAGGCCTGTGGTGGGTTCGTCGAAAAAGATAATCTCTGGCTCTGCCGCGATGGCGCGGGCAAGGCCCACCCGCTTTTGCATGCCGCCGGATAGCTCTCCGGGGAACAGGTCAGCGACTTCGGGTTTCAGGCCAACGCGGCGGAGTTTCTCGATGGCGATGGCGCGGGCTTCGCCGTGGGACCGGGCCATAGGGCCGCGTTGCAGGCGGAAGGCGACGTTTTCCCAGACGCGGAGGCTGTCGAACAGCGCGCCGCCTTGGAACAACATACCAAAGCGGGATAGGAAGGCATCGCGGTCTACCTTGGTTACGTCCTCGCCCGCCAGCGTGATGCGGCCTGCATCGGGGCGCACGAGGCCGAGGATACATTTCAGCAGCACCGATTTGCCTGTGCCAGAGCCGCCGATAATAACCATGCTTTGGCCGCGCGGGATGGTCAGGTTAACACCGCGCAATACCGCATTGTTTTTGAATGATTTATGGACGGAATTAAGGTCGATCATGAGGTGAAAAACACCTCTGTCAGCAGGTAATTGGCGGCAAGAATCAGCACCGATGCGGCGACAACGGCGGATTTGGTGGCAGCGCCAACGCCTTGTGCGCCACGGGAGGAATTCATGCCGTGATAGCAGCCCATAACGGCGACGATAAAGCCAAAGGCAGCCCCTTTGACAAGGCCGGAACCAATATCCATCGGTTCCAGAAAATCGACGGTGGCTTTGATATAGGTGGCGGAATTGAAATCGAGACGGGTGATACCGACCAGCCAACCGCCTGCGATGCCAATAGCGTCGCCTGTGGCCACAAGCACGGGCACGGCAAGTGTGGCTGCTAACACGCGGGGGACTGCGAGGTATTTCAACGGGTTGGTGGACAAAGTGACCAGCGCGTCGATCTGTTCGGTAACCTTCATGGTGCCAAGTTCTGCGGCGATACTGGAGGCCACACGGGCAGCCACCATCAGGCCGCCCAGCACTGGCCCCAATTCGCGCACCATGCCGATGGCGACAATGGATGGCACCACGGTTTCGGCGTTAAATCTTGCGCCGCCGGAATAAATCTGCAGCGCCAATGCGCCGCCAGTGAAGACGGCGGTCAGGCCGACCACAGGCAGGCTGAACCAGCCGATTTGCAACAAGGATTGGGCAAATTCGCGCGGGTAGAACGGCGGGCGGAACAGGTGGCTGATGATTTGACCCGCGAACAGGGCCACACGGCCGATGGATGCCAATGCCGATAGGGCGGGCCTTCCGAGGGCGACTAGCGCTGCTTGCGGGGTCATGCCGCAGACCTGTAAGTTCGGGCGTAACGCGGGCCAAGACTGGTCAAAATCTCATAGCCGATGGTGCCTGCCAGGTCAGCCAGATCATCAACGGTTTGGTGGGCGCAAATCAGATCAAGATGCGCGGGAACCTCGCCCAGATGGGTGATATCAACGGTGATCAGGTCCATCGATACCCGGCCGACAAGGGGGCAGGGAATGTCATCGTGCCAGAACATGGCTTTGCCTGACAGGCTGCGCAGCAGGCCGTCGGCGTAGCCGCCCGACAGGGTGGCGATGGTGGACGGGCGGTGTGCGGTCCATGCCCCGCCGTAGCCAACCGTGCCGCCGGTGGCGACATCGCGCATCTGGATCACCGGCAGGGACAGCGTCACGACGGGGGTCGCGGCCACAAAGGGTTGGCCGCCAAACAGACCGACACCGGGGCGGGTCAGATCGAAATGATAGGGTTGGCCGAGCAGAATACCACCCGTTGCCGCCAGCGAACGGGGCACTTCGATGCCGTCCGTCATGGCGTGGAAATTGGCAAGTTGCGTGGCATTCAGCGGATGATCAGGTTCATCAGCACAGGCCAGATGCGACATCAACAGCTGCGGATCGGCGGGCAAGATATGCGGGGCGACGGCCTGCCATTCGGTGGGCGCCAAGCCCAATCGGTGCATGCCTGTGTCCAGTTGCAGGCCAAAGCCATGCGAAGGCAGGGCTTCCAGATGCCGGGTGATCTGGTCGATGGAGTTGAGCATGGGAGTCAGATCAGACGCACGGATCAGGCCAGCGTCGCCGTCCATATGACCCGCCAAAACGTTGATTTGCGGGCCGGGTCCAAGGGCCGCACGGACGGCGGCACCTTCTTCGGCCACGGCCACAAAAAAACGGCGCGCGCCAGCCCCTGCCAAGGCTGTCGCAATGGGGCCAGACCCCAAGCCGTAACCATCCGCCTTGATCACAGCGGCGGTCTGCACCGTGCCAAGCGACAGGCGGTCAAGGGCCTGCCAATTGGCGGCGATGGCTGTTAAGTCGATGGTAAGGGCCGCTGTTGACATGGGCTTTGTGTTGCGCGGCCCTGCGGCGAGGTCAAGGAAAAAGGCTTCATCGGCGATCGCACATTTTATCCGAAAACCGCGCTACAACCCGGATCAAGTCCGCGACGAGCCTTTTTGGAATGCGCTTAGAAGCCCACGTCGCCTGACCCGCTTTGCCAAGGTTTGACCAAATTGCCAAAGCGGGTAAAGCGACCTTCGAACGACAACTCCACCGTGCCAATCGGCCCGTGCCGCTGTTTGCCGATGATCACTTCGGCCTTACCATGCACGTTTTCCATGATGGTCTGCCACTGCGCCATCTTTTCCAACTCATGATCACCGGGCTTTTCACGTTCTTTGTAATATTCATCGCGGTAGACGAACATCACAACATCGGCGTCTTGTTCAATCGACCCGGATTCGCGCAAATCGGACAGTTGCGGGCGCTTGTCTTCACGCGATTCGACTTGGCGCGACAATTGCGATAGGGCGACAACTGGGATGTTCAATTCTTTGGCAATCGCCTTCAATCCTTGGGTGATTTCAGACACTTCCTGCACCCGGTTATCGTTTTTCGAGGTGCCTTTCAGCAATTGCAAGTAGTCCACGATGATCACATCCAACCCATGCGTGCGCTTTAGGCGGCGGGCGCGGGCGGCGACTTGGGAAATCGGCAAGGCAGGCGTGTCGTCGATATAAAGGGGGCAGGATTCTAGCGCCTTTGCCGCCTCGACAAACCGCCTGAATTCGCCTTCGGTCATGTCGCCGCGCCGGATTTGTTCGGATGGCACTTCGGACGCTTCAGACAGGATGCGTGCCGCGAGTTGTTCTGCGCTCATCTCCAGTGAGAAAAAGCCGACAACGCCGCCATCAACCGCGCCATCAGACCCATCTTGCAGGCGCCCACGCTTGTAGGCTTTGGCGATGTTGAAGGCGATGTTGGTGGCAAGTGACGTTTTGCCCATCGACGGGCGGCCTGCGATGATCAATAGGTCCGACGGATGCAGGCCACCCAGTTTCTTGTCCAGATCCATCAGGCCGGTGGAAATGCCCGCCAAGCCACCATCGCGCTGATAGGCGGCGTTGGCCATGTTAACAGCGTCTGTTACCGCCTTGAGAAAGCTTTGAAATCCGCGTTCGGAATGGCCTTGTTCGCCGAGCTTGTAAAGCCTCTGTTCCGCCTCGATGATTTGTTCGCGGGGTTCACTTTCCACCAGAACCTTGGCGGCTTTGGCGGCAATATCACGGCCAAGATCAATCAACTCCCGGCGCACGGCCAGGTCATAGATCATCTGCGCATAATCGCGCGCGGCAAAGGCAGAGATCGCTGCCCCGGCCAGACGGGCGAGGTAAGCAGGGCCGCCGAGTTCGCGCAGGCCTGCGTCATCTTCAAGAAAGGCTTTTAGCGTGACGGGGGATGCAAGTGCGTTTTTCTGGATGCGGGCGGCGGCAATTTCAAAAATGCGCTGGTGCACGGGGTCAAAGAAATGTTCGGCCCGCACGAGCGCCGCGATGCGGTCATAGATGTCATTGTTAGTCAGAATCGCGCCCAGAAGCTGTTGTTCAGCTTCTATGTTATGGGGCAGGGCCTCGCTATCGGCTGCGGGGCTGGCAGGCAGCATCGGCCGAAACGCTGTAATCTCTGTCATCTTTGCCCCCGCAATACCTTGTCCGTGATGCGCGATATTGGGTGGGTTGCGCAAGGTCTGATAAAGCTGTGGATAGGTTTCAGTGAAGCCTGAGACTAACACAATTCATCCACAGCTTCTACTGCCTATAGCGACAATTGACTGGGCAGACACCTTTGGTGGATCGGATTGCGCAAGTTACACACACTGATCCACAGCGGACCCTACGCTTAAGAGGTGGGGTTTGCGGCTTTCCGCCTATGCCGGTTTGCGCGCGTCCTGCCAGGCCCGTGGTGCATTTAGAAACGCCTCCACCTCTGCAAGCGTGGCGGCGTCAAATGCGCGCTGATCGCGGGCCTCGGCCAGAACGTCCCACCAGGTGCACAAATGGTGCAGGGCAATGCCGTGATCGGCCAGCCGCTGCGTGGTTTCGGGGAAAATGCCGTAATAGAAAATCACCGCCGTGTGGGCGCAACTGGCCCCGGTATCGCGGATGGCATCGACGAAAGACAGTTTCGATCCGCCATCGGTGGTCAGATCTTCGACCAGCAACACGCGTTGGCCGGGGGTCATATCGCCTTCGATGCGGGCGTTGCGACCGTATCCTTTGGGTTTTTTGCGCACATAGGTCATCGGCAGGGCCAAGCGTTCGGCGATCAGGGCGGCAAAGGGGATGCCAGCCGTCTCGCCACCTGCGATGTTATCGAAGGCTTCAAAGCCCGCGTCACGCATGATTGTGACGGCCAGAAAATCCATCAGTACCGAACGAATGCGCGGATGTGAAATCAGTTTGCGACAGTCGATGTAGGTGGGGGATGGCAGGCCAGAGGCAAGGGTGAACGGGGTTTGCGCATTGAAATGCACGGCCTTGATTTCCAGCAGCGCGCGGGCGGTCAGGCGGGCGATATCAGACTTCGGGGGAAAGGCGCTGGGGATCATGGGGGTGCTTTCTGTTGCGACTTCTTTTTCGTCTAAATACTCCCGCCGGAGGCGTCTGTAGAAACCTGATGAGCCTCCGGCGGGGATGTTTAGACCAAGTTGAAATTACGTCTCGACGTGCCAGTGCACAGGATAGCCGGGATTAAAGACGGTGACGGGGCCGGCCTCTGTCAGGATTTTTTCGGGCCATTGGGCGACGGGCCCTTTGATCAGCGTGATTTTCGCATCGTTCGGCGGCAGGCGGTAAAAAGCGGCGCCGTTCAGGCTGGCGAACGCTTCTAAGTGGTGCAACGCGCCGTCTTCTTCGAACACATGGGCGAGGATTTGCATGGTGTTGGTGGCGGTAAAGCAACCCGCGCAGCCGCAGCTATGTTCTTTCAGCGCATCCACATGTGGCGCGGAATCGGTGCCAAGGAAAAACCGCGCCTCGCCAGATGCGGCGGCTTGGCGCAGGGCCAAGCGATGGGATTCGCGCTTGGCAACGGGCAGGCAATAGTAATGCGGGCGAATGCCACCGGCGAGGATATGGTTGCGGTTGATCACAAGGTGATGCGTGGTGATGGTGGCGGCAAAGTCAGGGCCTGCGGCGCGCGCGTAGGCCACGCCTTCGGATGTGGTGATATGTTCCATGATCACGCGCAGGCCGGGCGTCGTGCGGCGGACCGGGTCCAGCACCCTGTCGATGAACACCGCCTCGCGGTCAAAAATATCCACATTCGGGTCGGTCACTTCGCCGTGCACGCAAAGCGGCAGGCCGATGTCGGCCATTGTTTCCAGCACCGGGCGGATGGCGTTGAAGTTTTGCACGCCGGACTGGGAATTGGTGGTGGCCCCGGCGGGGTACAGTTTCACCGCTTTGACAAGGCCCGAGGCATGGGCAGCTGCCACATCGGCGGGATCGGTGGTTTCTGTCAGATAGAGCGTCATCAGGGGTTCAAACAGCGCGCCAGCGGGCAAAGCCGCCAGTATCCGGTCACGGTAGGCCAGCGCTTGCGCGACTGTCACGATGGGGGGCACGAGGTTGGGCATGATGATTGCGCGCGCGAAATGGCGGGTGGTTTCCGGCAGCACGCCTTTCAGCATTGCGCCATCGCGCAGATGCAGGTGCATGTCATCGGGGCGGCGAAGGGTAAGGCGCTGGGTCATTGCCACCGCCTAGCGCAAAGAGCGCGTCGTTTCCAGTGAGATATGCGCGGCCCGCAGGGCAGTGCGGGGAAGGCAGTACAGCGCGCGCGGGTGATATGGGAGCGGAGCGATGGATCAGGACTTTCGGCGTTCTGCCTCTAGCTCCACCAACCGTTTGCGGAAGGTGGGTGCGTTCAGGCGGCGGGTGACATTGTTGCAGATCTTGAATTCCCGTTCGGGATGTTTGGCGATCTTGGCCTTGCCGAGCAATGCCTTAAGGTAGGGCGCGAACTTGCGTCGGGCGCGCCAGAGCCGGGCGAAAGATTTAACAGATAAATCACCCTTTGCCGCTGCCTCGATCATTTGGGTGAGGATCGCCATTTGGCTGAGGGCGGGTTCAACCTGATCTTTCAAATGCCTTGTGCGCAGTGGCGTCACCCAAGGCCGTTGGAAAAGGGCTGCATGCATCGCATCAGGCGCGAATTCCGGGTCAAAGGCCAAGAACACCTGACCTGCCCCTTCGGTCATATTGGGGGCATAGCCATAGCGGGATGTGAAATCTAACCGCCGGTGTGCGGTATCGCGTTTGTCCCAACCGACGCGGGCGGGGTCCAATGTGGCGCGGGGGCTGACCGCCAGCACGGTGGACCCCGGTGCCGTGACGGAAAAGGCGCAGGCGGCGTACCCCCCCATACCGGAGCCATAAAACACCACGGTGTCAAAATCTTCAAAGAAGGCATCGTCCACTTGGCGGTCGAAAAAGCGGTAGACGGCAGTGTCGCGGTACCAGGTGTCGCCATCGGCAATGATACACAGATGCGACCAACCATGCTTGCGGGCAACAGCGTCGCCAAAGGGCAGTTGGCTGGTGTTCGCGCGGATCGCGTCAACGGTTTCGAATGTCACCAGAAGGGTGGCACTTTCATCGACAAAATAGGCCCAGTGTTTCGCCCCAAGTGTTTGAAAATATCCAGCTTCTTCGCCAATATCATCAATCGCCGCAAGCCAGCTTGCGCGGTCTGTGGCCTGCGATGCGTCAATGGCGGAGGGGGCGCAATCGGCGGTTGTGGTATCTGCGGGTGCGTCTGACATTTTACCTAATCCGGGCTAACGCCCAACCATTACGACTGATCAATGACACCAATTTTCACGCGTGGCTTTGACCAAAGCAAGGACACAATCGCGATTGAGACCAGTTTGCTGTGGACAGTTTCAAGAAACGCCTGTGCTGCAAGGGCCGCAGTATTTGACCCTATCCGTTTAGACGTGCTTTTGATCTGCCTGTTGCCAGATCAACCGTGCCTGATCTGCGGACAATGCGCGCGATGGCGGTGTTAGTAGAAGCCGGCCGAACAATGCCCGCCAAGGTTCGTCCGCCATCAGGGCCGCGAATCGTGCGTGTCGCCAGTCGACAGCTGTCAGATGCAACGCGGCAAGATTTGGATCGGATTTAAGCTGTTCAATCAAGGGTTGCACCGCCGGGGCCAGTGCCAAAATGGAACTGTCCTCCACGACCGAGAAATTGCGGTCCACCCAATAGCCCATGTCAAAGGCCGATGCATCGCGGTTGGCGCGACCGCGGTCACATTTCACCAGATAGCTTTGCATTGCCCCCAAGGCGTAATGGTTCAGTTGTGCCAGTTGAAAATTGTCCGTCCCAAGGGGCGAAATAACGCGGGTCTTGTGGTAAACGGGCGGCAATTCGCGGCCTGACCCATCAAACCAGCGTTGATTTTGCAGCCGGGTTGCATCTGGGCTGCGCGGGCGGTGGACGCCTAATTTGGTGTAGGACCCGTCTACCTTGAACAGAGTCTTAAACAGGCTGGCCCGCCATGGCCAATGCAATATGGCAGGGGCCGCTTTGGTAAACGTTTCACGAATGGGCGCATCGGTAAAAGGGATCACGCCCGCATTGCCTAACATGCGCCATGTCAGGGGAATGGCGGTGGCACTGGGTAATGCTGCCAGCAGATCAGGGATACGCCGTGCGCCCACATGGATATTCACGAATTCGTCGATGTCGAGGACCATGGCCCAATCGGCGGCTGCGAACAAAGGATGGGTACTCGCGTGTTTCAATGCAGCCCATTGCGGCCCCTGTGCGTGCGGCCCGGGATTATGGATATGGGTCAGCAGGCCCATCGCGGCCAAACGGTCCAGCATGGTATCGGTGCCATCATCGCACTCGTTGGAAAACACCAGAAAATCGGTAAAGCCCACCGCGCGGTGATGTGCCAGCCATTCGAGCAGAAACGCAGCCTCGTTGCGAACGGTCAGGACGGCGAGGATACGCATTCCGCTTCCTCCATCGCGGCGATCATGTCTTGGAAATCAGGACGGGTTTTCAGCTCCGCAATGGTGCGGCGGTGCCAATTGACGGCGCGGCCATGCAGCATGTTCAGCCGTTTATCGGCGCGCAAGTTGGCAAGCCAGGCGGCAGTCGCATCATCATAGCGCCGCGCAGTCAGGCTATGTTCAACGGCAATGTCATTGCGGCGCCAATATTCAAATTCCATCAGTTTGTTGACATGGTTAACCTTGCCCCGGTCGCGCTTGACCAGAAAACTGTCACGGGACCTTACGCAGTAATGGTTTACCTGCGCAAAGCGGTAATCGGCCTGCACATGCAGCGCTTGCGCCAGTGGCAGACGCAGGGTGGCGTTGGGCAATTCGATGCGCAAAGCCCGCTCTTTGATGGGTTTGATAATCGGCATATGTACACCGATCCGTTCCAGCGCCGCTAAGGTTTTGCCGCCCCGGAACAAGGATTTTGGAAAGGCTCCATACAGCGCGTCAAGTGGTGGTGCAGCATTGGCGCGCTGGAACTGTTGGGTGACGGGAAGGTCATGGTAGTCTTTCACCCCGTCGGAGCCAAAGACCCGCCATGGCACGGCGATCACCTCGGCCCGGGGCGAGGCGGCATTGATCAGCGCATCCACCGTGCCATCGCCGAGGTTGATGGTCAAAAATTCATCGGCATCGCAGACATATATCCAGTCTGCATTCTGCGCTTCTGGGTACAGGCGGGCTTGTCTGAGCGCGGCACGTTGAATGGACGAGCCGGGTTTGTAGTTGGTGGCATGATGGCGCACGAGGCCCATTTTCTGCATCCGAAGCACCATGTCGGTGGTGGCGTCGGTGCAGTCATTGGTACAAATGATCAGATCGTCAAAACCAAGCGCCTTATGATGCGCCACCCATTCCAGCAGGAACGCGCCCTCGTTTTTCATTGTAGTGATCACGGTTTTGGTCATGCCGGGTCTGCCTTGGCTGCGCTTGGAACAGTAAAGAAGAAATCAGGTTTCAGGTCTTTTGTCAGAATATCGTCGGGGATGACACCGGGGCCAGCAGCAAACACGGCTGATCCGAAATGCGCCTGCAGGTGGCACAAGCGCTGCATCCGGTTGCTGGTCAGTTCGCTAAAGAAAGCAGACTGGGTTGCATTGCTGCGCAGGGCGGCAATACGGGATTGGTGCCGGGCCACACAAAGGGCATGGGCCGCCGCAATATCGGGGTCGGCCATAAGGCGGGCGTATTCGGTCTGCAGCGCCGGGATCATGCGTTGAATAGTGGTATCAGTTTGCACATTGTGGTTCATGCGAAACCAATAGTTCAGGCCCTGATCACGGTCGACATGGTTCACGCGGCCCCGGTCACGTTTCACAAGAAAGCTTTCGGCGGACCGCACCGCATAGTGGTTCAGGCAGGCCCAATCATAGCCATAGGTTTCCAAGGTGGACCGCCAGCCGTTGCGAAACATCTCGCGTGGCAGGGGTTTGCCAGAGCCGTTCAGCCAATTGACCTGATCCCAAAGGTCGGGGCGCAGGCCTTTGGGGCGGTGGACACCCAGTTTCTTATAGATGTCGATGTTGCGAAACAGGGTTTTGAAACCCCAGGCCTGATGCGGTTTGCGGATCACTTCGGGGGCACAGCGGGTGAATTGATCAAGCAAGAACCGGTCTGCATAATCGTGTGTTTCGGCATTGCCGAACAACCGCCATGTCAGGCTGATCATATTCGCCTCGCCCATCGCGGCGAAAAGGCTGGCAAGGGTGCCATCGCCGATTTTTATATTGATGAATTCATCGACATCCATGCAGATGCCCCAGCCACAGGTTTGCATCAGGGGTTCATCTTCGGCAGCTTGCAAGGCCGCATGTTGGGGTTTGAGGCCGGAGGCGCGGTAGGGATTGTCGCGGTGTTGGACGAGGCCTTTTGTTTGCAAAAGGTCGAGCAGCGCATCGGTGCCATCGGTACAATCATTGGTGTAAATTAGAAAATCATCCACCCCGATGGTGCGGTGGTAGGCGATCCATTCAAGGATAAACGGGCCTTCGTTTTTCATGGTGGTGACGATCGCCGTGCGGTTTGTGGTTTGCGCTGCGACCGGTTTGGTGCGCGAAACAGGCGCGCGGATGGGTTTGCCGCCGAGCAGGTTTTCGGCAAGGTCGATCAGGGCGAGGTTTTCGATCAGCGCGGTTTTGGGGGCAAGGATTGACGTGGCCTGATGCGGCACGCGAATGGCCATGGCGCGCAGGAAAGGAATGGTATCGCCTGCGTCAGGCTGTGCAAAAGCCACGCGGACCTGCCGCCATGTGTTCTCAAGGCCCGCCTTGCGGGGGGCCACACCCCAGCGAGCGATACCGCGGCGGGCGTCGAAGGTGCTGCAGATATGGTCAGCAAAGCTGGCATCTTTGCCGCTGCGCACGCGCCAAGGATAAATACGGTGGCCTGCAAGCAGGACCACACCAGAAGTGGACGTGATGCATTGATCAAAAGCCGACGCTGTATCTTTGGCCCGCGGTTGCAAGATGTCACTGACATCAAGGGTCAAAACAGCGCGTGCATCCGCAAGATAGCGCCATTTCGCCATTTCAAAAATGATTGTCTCAGCCAGTGGCGCGCGCCAGGGATCGGCGTCGGGAACTGCCATCCGGTCGCGGCCCGGTGCATCGGGGGCAAGGTAGGCAGTGTTTTCAGCCGGGCTGCCCGCTTTGCCAAGCGGCAACGGGCTATCCAGCAGGACCACGCGCAGATCGCAGCCCGATAAAGCCTGCTCTAACGCACGCGCAAAGGCGGGGGTATCCGACGCAGGCGCGCGGTTGACAATCAGTGCTGCTTCCAAGCCGTGGTGGATCGCATGATAGGCGAGGCTTTCGGCGACCTGATCTGCGGTTTCGTCCCAGCGGAAAGCGAAAATGGCGTTCAGCCCCGCAAAAAGGTTGGTTTCGGCAGGTGTCGCTTGCAGCGCAATCGTGCCACCGGACGTCAGGGCAAGCACGATCTGCGGGCCACCGCGCGTGACCACAAGGCATGCACCTGACACATCGCGCAACTCGTCCGGCAAAGCACAGCCTGGTGCTGCATCAGGTTGAAACGCCGACGCCGCGGTGCCTGATCCGAAAAACAACCGGACCCGGCCATCATCTGACACCACAGCGTCAAGCAGCATGGTCACGCCATCGCTATCAATCCTGCGCATGCCAAGCTGATGCATCAGGACTTTTGATACGCCTACGGACCATCGTTTGGCGGTAGACATGGAACTGCCGGACCTCTCACTTTCACCCGGGCGGTCTTGTGCCGCCCTATGCCCCGATCGCCCGAGGTGGGTAGGATTTGTCTATACCTTATCCTGTTTGATTTGTCTTACGCACCACAGCATAGGCATTTTTTGGTTGCATAGACGCTACACCAGCATCAAACATGGCCAAAAATATACAGCCTGCCCGCAGGGTGGCGAGATCGGGGGCGATCAGATGAGTATCGAGTATCAGGTCGGCGCACTTTGGATTGGTGGGCCGCTCAGCTATCTTGAACAGCTTTGCCTAAAATCCTTTGTTGATGCAGGGCAACACATCAAACTTTACACTTATGAGGGCGTCGGCAACGCGCCCGATGGTGTTGAACTGGCCGACGCAAGCGATATTCTGCCGCAAACCGGGTTTCTGCGGCATGAGCGCACCGGCAGCCCGGCGCTGCATTCGGACGTGTTTCGCTATCACATGCTGGCAAAATGTGACCACACCATTTGGGCAGATACCGATGCCTATTGTGTAAAGCCGTTCACCACGCCGAATGGTCATTTTCATGCGTGGGAATCCGAAACCGGCATCAACGGTGGCGTGTTAGGGCTGCCAAAGGATAGTGAAACCTTGCACGGGCTGATCGAATTTACCCGTGATGAATTTGCCATTCCGCCTTGGTCTGATGCCAAATACGCAGGCCAGCTGCGGGCGGCACGGGATGCGGGCACGCCTTTGCATGTGTCCGAACAGCCTTGGGGGGTTTGGGGGCCACACGCGGTGACGCATTACCTTAAGGCGACGGGGGAAGTGCAATATACGTTGCCACAAGTTGCGCTTTACCCGTTTCATTACAAAGACCGCAATTTGATGCTGCGGCCCGGTTTGGACATGACGCAATTTGTGACCGAGGAAACCTATTCCATCCACTTCTATGGGCGGCGGATGCGCAGCCGGATATTGTCAAAGGAAAATGGCGTGCCGCGGCCGCGCAGCGTAATCGGGCAATTGTTGCGCAAACACAAGATTGATATGGCTGCAGCACCGCTTCGCGGTAAACCGCTGCCTGACGACGATGCAGACTAGATAGCAGAGATGGTCAATTCGTGGCTAAAGATTACGTCATAAGGGCGATGGTTCGGGAAAAGACGGTGAAAAAGCACAGATCTGCCGCCAAAAATGCCGTGATTGGTCGCAAGGCGCAGGCCACCGGCGATGCGGTGCTGTTGTCGGCAATCGGTTTGGCCGACGTTGCCCATTTCGCTGATTTGGCCGGGACAGGGCAGTTGTTGGCTTTGGCGGCATATGCGCGCTGGGGCTGTGATATTTCGCTGGTTGATCTGGACCCTCGCGGCAAGTTTTCTGATCACGCGGGGGCATGGGTTGCCCCCTACCGCACTTTTCTGGCGGCCAATGGCGTGCCTGAGGGCAAAGTTCGGGTGATCGCCGATCTGGGCGAGCTCGGCCGGGTGGATGTCATTGCCAATCTATCAGGCTTTGGGGATGTGAACAGGATCAAGCCTATCGAGCCGGTTTTGAGCGCCGCTTTGCATGGTGGCAGCCAGATGATTTTGGACATTCGAACCGGATCAGGCGGCTATCCGTTTCTGCGCCGTTTTGGGGCCTGCGAAACCATCTCGCAGCGCGAGGAGGATGGTGACCAAGTGACGCGCGTTCTGTTCCGGTCTGCTGGATCAGTAAAAAAGGTGGCCGAAGGCGATCCGCTGCCAGCGGTTCTCGCAGGCTCTGGTGCAAGCGGTTGGGCTGATGTCGCGCGGGGGCTGGCAGGCAAGGACGGCTTTTACCACGAGAACCCCGAGCATTCGTTTCTCTATATCCCACGCGGCGATACGCTGGTGGTAACCTTCGACAACCTTGATATTGCGATGACCAAGCGCGAGGATCGCAGGCCTTGGGGGTTTTCGTTTATCGAAAAACAGGGCTGGTCGATGCTGGGGGTGATGGCGAATGGCTGGACCTGGTACCGTGACGGGTGGGTGTGTGATCAGTTTGACGATCTGGCAAAGTCTGGGTTCTTCAAAGGCTTCAAACGGGTGGTGTTTTATGGCGCGTCGATGGGCGGCTATGCAGCCTGTGCCTTTGTCGCCGCTTGTCCGGGGGCCGATGTGGTGGCGATATCACCGCAATCAACGCTGGATCGGCGGCTGGTGCCGTTTGAGACGCGGTATAAAACGGCGTGGGTGCGGGATTTTTCTGGGCGCTACGGCGATGCGGCCGAGGCATCGAAGGCTGCCGGGCGGGTGACAATTTTGTATGACCCTTACGAGCCGCTGGATGCAGGCCATGTGGCGCGGTTTAAGGGGGCGAATGTGGTGCCCCTGCGTGCGCCGTTGATGGGGCATCGGTTGGGGTCATCGCTGCATCAGATGGGGATATTGTCGTCGGTCACGCTGGGGGCGCTGAACGGCACTTTGACGGAGGCGGATTTTTACAAGGCGTTGAAGGCGCGCAAAGGTTTCGTGCGCTATCAGCGGGAGCTGTTCAAGCGGGCGCTGGCGAAGGGGCATCCGGCGCTGGCGCGGAAGTTGGGGCGGTTCGTTCTGACGCGGGGGACGAACAGGTATATCCGGCAGGCGATGGAGGCGATGTGACGGGGCGGTAATTACAAGCGCCTTTCTGTCTTGCCCGGAATCAAGGCGCGTATGCGCCGCCGGGCCGCACCCGACCTCCCGCCGGGAGGGCGCGTTTGAGATGCCGCCAGCAGAACTTCTGCGGGAGTAGCCGCGCCATCAAGTGCCTAAAACCAGCTTTGATGCGCCCACCCGAGGTCGGGCGCGGCCCTCTGCCTTCACCCGATCAGAAAAACGCCTGCAATCCGGTGATGGCGCGGCCCAAGATAAGGGCATGGACGTCATGCGTGCCTTCATAGGTGTTCACCGTTTCCAGATTCACCATGTGACGCATGATCTGGTAATCTTCCTGAATGCCGTTGCCGCCGTGCATGTCGCGCGACAGGCGGGCGGCGTCGAGCGCTTTGCCGCAGTTGTTGCGCTTGATGATGGAGATCATTTCGGAGGCGGCGTTTGCGTCATCCAACAAGCGGCCAACGCGTAAGGATGCTTGCAGGCCGAGGCTGATTTCGGTCATCATGTTGGCGAGTTTTAGCTGGAACAGTTGCGTCTGCGCCAATGGTTTGCCGAATTGCTTACGGTCTAGGCCATATTGCCGGGCGGCCTCCATGCAAAACTCGGCGGCCCCCATGACACCCCACGAGATGCCATAGCGGGCGCGGTTCAGGCAGCCGAACGGGCCTTTCAGGCCTTCGACGAAGGGCAGCAGGGCGTCTTCGCCAACTTCGACGTCTTTCATGACGATTTCGCCGGTGATGGAGGCGCGCAAGCTAAGTTTGCCGCCGATTTTCGGGGTGCTTAGGCCTTTCATGCCTTTATCGAGAACGAAGCCTTTGATCTTGCCGCCATGCGCATCTGATTTGGCCCAGACGACGAAAACATCCGCGATCGGGGCGTTGGATATCCACATTTTGGCACCGTTCAGCACATAGCCATTGGCGGTTTTGCGTGCCACGGTCTTCATGCCAGCGGGGTCTGACCCGGCGTCGGGTTCGGTCAGGCCAAAGCAGCCAATAAATTCGCCTGACGCCAGTTTCGGCAGGTATTTCATGCGTTGTTCTTCGGTGCCGTAGGCGTAGATCGGATACATCACGAGCGACGATTGCACCGACATCATGCTTCGATAGCCGCTATCAACGCGCTCTACCTCGCGCGCTACCAGACCGTAGGCGACGTAAGACCCGCCCAAGCCGCCGTATTGTTCGGGGATGGTCACGCCCAACAGGCCCATCGCGCCCATTTCGCGGAAAATGGCCGGATCGGTGGCCTCATCCCGGTAGGCGGCGATGACGCGGGGTTGCAGATTTTCTTGTGCATAAGATCGCGCGGCGTCGCGCATCATGCGTTCATCCTCAGAAAGCTGGTCTTCCATGCGGAAGGGGTCTTGCCAATCAAATCGGCCAAGGTCGGGGGCGTCTTTGGCTTTCAGGTGGGGTTTGGTTGGCATGTCCATCGTGTGCTCCCGTGCTTTGGCATTGAAATACGCGCTTTGGGGGCAAGTTTCAAATGATAAGGCTTTACGAGTTGATGAGAAATAATCATCATGTCGGCCATGCGCCACGGATACACCCCCACCTTGCCGGAATTGCAGGCCTTTGCCGAAGTGGCAAAGCATGGGTCGGCTACGCGGGCGGCTGTGGCGTTGGGGTTGACGCAATCGGCGATCAGTCGGTCACTTGGCAGTCTGGAAGCGCGGCTGGGGGTGCGGTTGTTTCACCGGGCCAAGCAGCGGTTGACGCTTTCGGATGCCGGGCGGGTGATGCTGGCGGATACGACGCGGATATTGGCAGAACTAGACACGGCGGCGCAAACGGTGATGAGCTTTGGCGGCCATGGTGCGGTATTGCGGATTGCGGCGCTGCCGACGCTGGGGGCGGCATGGTTGGTGCCGCGTTTGGCGCGCTTTGCGGCTGTGGCCCCAGATGTAACGTTTGATCTGTCGGCGACACTGGACGCGGTGGATTTTGACCGTGATCCGCGTGATCTGGCGATTGTACGGGCGACGCTTCCGGTAAAGGGGGCAGAGGCCAGTGTTTTGGCATTTGAAGATCTGGTTGTGGTGGCGGCACCTGCGCTGGTGACCGGGCTGCTGGAAGATACTGCTTTGGCACGTCTGCCGCTGTTGCAACAGGCGACGCGGCCAAGCCTGTGGCTCGATTGGTTTCTGGATGCGGGGCTGGACCCGATCACCTTGCTGCGGGGCCCAAGGTTTGAACAGTTCGGCATGGTGCTGGCGGCGGCACGGGCGGGGCTCGGCGTGGCTTTGGTGCCGGAATTGCTGGTGCAGGATGACCTGTTGACGGGGGCGGTGCGGTTGGTATCCCGGCGCAAGATGCGCACAGCGACGCCCTATGTGATGACCTATCCGCAGCGGAGCCAGTCGGTTCCGGCTTTTGTCGCATTTCGCAATTGGTTGATTGCGGATATGGCCGTGGAAAACTGACACGCTAAGTTGCACGTCGGCAGCTTGACCATTGCACGCGCGACGGCGAACAGTGCCAATACCAAAGGGAGTGTCAACGTGGCCACAGATTTCACAAGCATAGATGCGGTCGAGGCGATGCTGGATGCGCAGGGCTATGTGGCCTCGCGCCCCTTGGCGACCGTCGTGTTTTTGGCGCTGAAACTGGGGCGGCCGTTGTTTCTGGAAGGCGAGGCGGGGGTTGGCAAGACGGAAATTGCCAAGGTCATCGCGGCGTCGCTGGGCCGCCGTTTGATCCGGCTGCAATGCTATGAAGGGCTTGATGCGGCGTCGGCGGTGTATGAATGGAACTTTGCGGCGCAGATGATTGCCATTCGCACGGCAGAGGCCGGGGGCGGGGCGGACCGCGATGCGCTGAAAGCGGAATTGTTCACCGAAGAATATCTGATTGAGCGTCCGCTTTTGCAGGCGATGCGCGCGCAGGATGGCGGTGCGCCTGTGCTGTTGATTGATGAGCTTGATCGCACGGATGAACCGTTTGAAGCGTTTTTGCTGGAGGCATTGTCGGATTTTCAGGTGACGATCCCGGAACTGGGAACCATTCAGGCGGCGGAACCTCCGATCGTGATCTTGACATCAAACCGAACGCGCGAGGTGCACGACGCGATCAAGCGGCGGTGTTTGTATCATTGGGTGGATTATCCGTCCTTTGCCGATGAGGTGGCGATTTTAGCCGCACGGGTGCCCGAGGCGTCAGCGGCGCTGTCGCGGGAAGTGGTGGCCTTTGTGCAAAGGTTGCGGGACGAGGATCTGTTCAAGAAACCCGGCGTGGCGGAAACCATTGATTGGGCGAAATGCCTGCTGGCACTGGATGTGATTGCGCTGTCGCCCGAGGTGATTGGCGATACTTTGGGGGCAATCTTGAAATACCAGGATGATATTCAGCGCATTCAGGGGTCAGCGGCGAAGAAGCTGTTGGAAGATGCCAAGGCGGGGTTAGCTGCGCAATGACCGCTTTGACACAGCATCTGCGAGTGTTTGAGCCGCATCCCGGCCTGTTTGCCTTTTACGACGGGCGGGTTGAGGGCCAGCGTTTTGCCGATGGGCCGAACTGGGTGGATGATGGGGCGCTGTCTGTTGGCATAGCGTCTTATGCCATTTTGCGCGGCGATCATGCGTTGATCTATGACACGCATGTTTCCGTGCCGCATGCGCTTGCTGTTCGGGCGGCACTGGAGGCCAAAGGTGCGCGGCGCTTTACGCTAGCGTTAAGTCATTGGCATCTGGATCATGTGGCAGGGACGGCGGCGTTTCCGGGCTGCGAGATTATCACCAATGCAAAAACTGCGGCGCATCTGACCGCCAGAAAAGCGGCGATAGAATCCGGTACTTCCAGCGGGATGCCGGTGATTGATCCGCTGGTTCTGCCGACACAGGTGTTTTCCGGGCAAATGTCGCTGTGGGTGGGCGATCTGGAGGTGCATCTGATCGAAGTGGATATTCACAGCGATGATGGCACTGTGATCTGGTTGCCAAATGACCAGATATTGCTGGCGGGCGATACGGTGGAAAATACGGTCACCTATGTGGCCGAGCCGCAGGGTTTTGCGCAGCATCTGATGGATCTTGATAGGCTGGCGGCGCTGAGCCCGCGCTTTGTGTTGCCCAACCATGGCGACCCCGACCGGATTTCCGCAGGGGGCTATGGGGCCGGTATCCTGCCTGCAATGCAGCGGTACATCGGGTTTTTGATGCGTCTGAAGGATGACCCAAGTTTGGCCGACACGCCCTTGGCCGACGTTATCGCGCAGGATTTGGCGTTGGGAGATGTGATCTGGTATGACACCTACGCCGAAGTTCACGGCGAAAACCTGCAAGCCTGCCTTGCACATTATTCCGATCATGTCTGACTATGCACCGCTAAACCTGCCCGCCGAGGGAAAACTGGCGCACAACATCACCCATTTCGCGCGGGCGTTGCGCAAGGCCGGCTTGCCGATTGGTACCGGCCGGGTGATGGATGCTGTGACGGCGGTGCAGGCGGCCGGGTTTACTCGGCGGGATGATTTCTACTGGGTGCTGCATGCCTGTTTTGTGTCGCGCCCCGAACATCGCGCAGTGTTTGGCCAAGTGTTCCGGCTGTTCTGGCGCGACCCGCAGTTTCTGGAACATATGATGAGCCTGCTGATCCCGTCATTGCGCGGATCACAGGAAGAACGCACCGCAGCCCCCGCCGAAAAGAGGGCGGCTGAGGCGTTGCTCGACAATGTGGCGCGGGACAAGCCCACCGACGCCGCATGGGAAGACGACCGTGATGTGGTGATTGAGATTGATGCCAGTTTAACGATGTCGGCAGATGAACGGCTGCGCACCCTGGATTTTGAACAGATGAGCGCGGATGAAGCCGCCGAGGCCAAGCGCATGCTGGCGCGGCTGACTTTGCCGATCAGGCCTTTGCCGTCACGCCGGATGGGGCCAAGTGCCTCCGGGCGCGGCATTGACGGCGCGCGCACCATGCGGCTGGCGATGCGGCAGGGGGGAGAGATTGCGCGGATCGCCCGGCGCAAGCCCACAACACGGTGGCCGGCACTTGTGGTGTTATGCGATATATCCGGTTCAATGGCCGATTATTCGCGCATGGTGCTGCATTTTGTCCATGCGGTCGCCAATGCCAAAGGGCAGGGCTGGGCGCAGGTGCATGGTTTTACCTTTGGCACCCGGTTGACCAATATCACCCGGCATTTGCGCACGCGGGATGTGGATGCGGCGCTGGCTGCGGTGGGGGCGCAGGCGCAGGATTGGTCGGGCGGCACACGGATTGGCGACTGCCTGGCCGCTTTCAACAAGGATTGGTCGCGCCGGGTGTTAGGGCAAGGCGCTGTCGTGTTGCTGATCACCGACGGGCTGGACAGGGATGATGACGGGCAGGGTGGTCTGGCAAGACAGATGGAACGTCTGCATTTGTCTTCGCGTCGATTGATCTGGTTGAACCCCTTGCTGCGCTGGGATGGCTTTGCACCGCGCGCCAGCGGCATTCGTCAAATGCTTCCGCATGTGGACAGTTTTCGCGCCGGGCATTCGATTGCGTCGCTGGAATCTTTGGCCATCGCCCTTAGCCAAAGAAATGACAGCGGCGAGCGGGAACGTTTATTGGCCGCACTGCGTTAGACCTGAGCCGGATGTTGCCGATGATATGGCAACACCACCGCTTGATATCGCATATCAGGGAGAAACCCTGTTTTGTCTGCCAATGCGCCGTGACCTTTGCCTGAATCTGTTCAGGTTTAACACGGCTTGCTTGGTGACGATTTTGAAAGGACTACCTATGAGACGGCTTCTAACCTGCACAACTGCACTGTCCGTGGCATTTGCCCAGCCCTACCCGCTGTTCGCACAAGTATTGGCTGAAGATGGCCGGGTCTTGGGGTCTGACGGCTCGGTTCTGTGTGAACCAACAGCCGAAACGCTGTGTGTTGCCGAGGACTATGTCGAGCAGTTCAAAGCAATTAAAGATGCAATGGCGATAGCTGCCGCTGCCGCTGCACAGGCCGAAGCTGATGCCGCTGCTGCACAGGTTGAGGCAGATGCCGCCGCCGCTGCTGCAGCCGCCGCCGAAGCTGCGGCTGCCGCTGAAGGCGCCGGGCAGGCCGAAGCCGACGCCGCTGCTGCTGCCCAAGCTGAGGCGGAAGCCGCAGCTGCCGCCGCCGCTCAGGCCGAGGCTGATGCCGCCGCCGCTGCGCAGGTTGAGGCTGACGCCGCTGCCGCTGCCCAGGCCGAAGCAGACGCCGCCGCCGCTGCGCAGGTTGAGGCAGACGCCGCCGCCGCTGCTGAGGCTGACGCTGACGCCGCCGCTGCTGCACAGGTTGAGGCAGACGCCGCCGCCGCTGCACAGGCAGACGCTGACGCCGCCGCTGCTGCTGCACAAGTTGAAGCAGATGCCGCTGCCGCTGCACAGGCCGAAGTTGATGCCGCCGCTGCTGCGCAAGCCGAGGCAGATGCTGCAGCTGCCGCAACCGACGCTGACGCTGCTGATGCGACCAAAGCCGCCGAGGAGGCTGCCGCTGCTGCCGCAGCGCAGGCCGAAGCTGACGCCGCCGCTGCAACTGACGCTGCCGCTGCGGAT
>JANOFE010000142.1:0-2223 GCA_031413495.1 Pseudorhodobacter sp.
GGCAGCAGGCTGACCGCGCCCTTGGCCGCCGCCTTCAATTCCTGAAACGGCGCGCCCGCATAAAGCCGGGTTAGATAAGAAGACAACGCCCCCACTGGCGGCGCGATGCTCATCTCATTGTCGTTCAGCACCACGAATAACCGCTTTTTCAGGTGCCCTGCGTTGTTCAGCGCCTCAAACGCCATGCCCGCCGACATTGCGCCATCCCCAATCACCGCCACGCAATCACCGACATCGCCGCCCAGATCGCGCGCCGCAGCAAAACCCAGCGCCGCCGAGATGGATGTTGATGAATGCGCTGCCCCGAACGGATCGTATGCGGATTCAGACCGCTTGGTGAACCCGCTTAAGCCGCCTTCCATGCGCAAAGTACGAATTCGTTCGCGCCGTCCGGTTAAGATCTTATGCGGATAACACTGGTGGCCTACATCCCAAATAATCTTGTCACGCGGCGCCGCAAACACGGCATGCAGGGCTACGGTCAGTTCCACCACACCCAGACCCGCACCCAAATGCCCGCCGGTAACGGACACCGCTGAAATCGTCTCGGCCCGAAGTTCATCGGCCAAACTGCGCAACTGCCGATCCGACAGCCGTTTCAAATCGGCGGGCAAGGTCACCAGATCAAGCGTCGGGGTTAGTGGTCGGTCCGTCATTGGCTCTCTCAACGTTCGCTTTGATCTGTCGCAAATCCGGCGGGAAAACCGGCGTCACCTTTCCCCGATTTGCCTTAGCTATCCCGCGCAAAAACGAACCGCGCCGCCGCAATCAAGTTTTCCGCAGCCGCACCGTAGGGGGCAAGTGCCGCCTCTGCCTCTGCCACAAGCGCTTTTGCCTGCGCCCGCGCCCCGTCCAACCCCAGCAAAGACACGAAAGTAGCCTTGCCCGCCACCGCGTCTTTGCCCAGCCGCTTGCCCGCGAGCGTCGCATCCCCTGTTACATCCAGAATGTCATCGGCAATCTGAAACGCCAGACCCAAGGCTTTCGCGTATCTGCTAAACGGACCAGTATCCGCCCCCGCAATCACCGGCCCCGCTTGTGCTGCCCAACCAATCAATGCGCCCGTCTTGCCCGCCTGCAACGCCGTAATCTGATCCAGCGTTAACGGCACAGCCACTGTTTCCGCCGCAATATCCAACGCCTGCCCCAGAACCATCCCTTCGGCCCCAGACGCCCGCGCCAGACTAGATACCAGCGCTATCCTTACATCAGCGGACCCAAGCGACGCATCACACAGCAATTCAAACGCCAGCGTTTGCAAGGCATCGCCAGCCAGAACCGCCGTCGCCTCATCCCACTTCACGTGCACAGTCGGCTGGCCGCGCCGCAGATCATCGTCATCCATGCAGGGCAAATCATCGTGGATCAGGCTATAGGCATGCAGCGCCTCAATCGCCGCCGCAGCAGAAATGGCGCGGCCTTCATCGACACCAAGCATCCTTGCAGATTCCAGCACCAGAAACCCGCGCAACCGCTTGCCACCTTGCAGGGCATAGCGCATTGCCTGCACCACCGGCAGATCAGCCTTGCCACTTAACGCCGCATCCAGCCGTGTCTGTATCAACCCCGCATCGCGGCTTAATACCTGTGAAAAGTTCACATCCCCTCCACCGGGGTCACGCCCACGGCGCGGCCTTCGGCAGACCGTATAAGTTCAACCTTTTCTTCCGCCTCGCGCAGCTTGCCCGCACAATGCGCCTTCAACGCCGCCCCGCGTTCATAAAGCGCGATAGATTGCTCCAACGGCACTTCGCCTTTTTCCAGCGCCGACACCACCTGCTCCAGCGCCAGCATCGCCTCTTCAAAGCTCATCTCAGCGATCTTTTTATCCGTCATCGGCCTCGCTCCGCCAAAACACCCACATGCGCTGCCACGCAATCTTGTAACGCATCAAGATCATATCCGCCCTCCAGTGTCGAGACGACGCGGCCCCCTGAACAGGCCTCCGCAACGTCGCAGATGCGCGCCGTCAGCCAAGCGAAATCATCCGCCACCCAGCGCAATCCACCCAACGGGTCATCCCGGTGCGCATCAAACCCGGCTGATATCAGGATCAACTCCGGCGCAAATTCCATCAGCCCTGGAAACACCAACGCCTCATAAACCGCTCGCATCTGCGCCCTGCCAGACCCCGCTGCCAAGGGAATATTCAAAATCTGCCCATGCGCGCCAGTTTCGGCCGCAGCGCCTGTCCCCGGATAAAGCGGCATCTGATGCGATGAC
>JANOFE010000143.1:0-19398 GCA_031413495.1 Pseudorhodobacter sp.
TTGCGTGATGAACGCGACATGGCGTCAGACATGGCGCGCCCAAACCGCGGCTCCTATTTCACCGATCCAAATTACCGCGAACGGGATGCGAATGGTGATTTCTTCCGGGATGACAAGGTGGCAAGCGCGGTGCGCAGGTCTGGCACCGCATCGGTCGTGACCACAGCCGTTGGTCCAACAACCGTCGACGCGTTGGAAAAGCTTGGGCCAAACGACCCCCGTCAGGCCTGCTACTCGGGGCGGGCCATCGCGGGCGGGGCGTTCGATATGTCGGTGCTGGTTGACGACGGGTATGAAGGCCGTGGCCTGAACGCCGTGGGAAATGGCACTGGTCGGGTGTTTCGGGTTTCGGGCACCTCTGCCGCAACCGCGCGCGCCGCACGCGACATCTACCCGTGATGAGACCCTAAACTAAGCCAATATTGGGCGAAGCTGTTCAACCATCCCCAAGACCCGCAGCGTTTCAACCGGGTAGCCCGGCAACAGCAAAAGCCGCGGCACAAAGTCCTGCTCCAACCTTTGCAGGCGCGTGACATAGTGTTGGGCGTCGGCAGGCCGCCCTTTCAGCAGGCTTAGCGCAATCAGATAGCGCAGGGCCGGGCGGTACATCGGCATTTTTCGATGGCTCGACAGGGCGCTGTCAAACGCCATCTCAGTGTTGCCCAAACTTAACGCCGACAGGCTGCACTGCATATCCCAGCTAAAGCTGTTCGCCATACCATCCGCACTGCTGCGCGCCACCATGGCTACCTCATGTCCCTTCTGAAATTCGCCGCGAAAAAACATGGCTTGGCTCAGGGCGTGCAGGGCATAGGGGTTTCGATCGCTGGCCTCGGCTGCACGCAGGGCAAGGTAATGGCCAAAGTCAGAATCGCCTTTGATCTTCATATGCACCTGTGACGCCAACGCCAGAACAACCGGGTGGTTGCCCGCGCGGGTGATGGCTTCGTTGCAAAACTCCACCGCCTCCTCGTTCTGCACGCTGTCTGTCTGCCGGAATTCAAGCGCCGAGGTCAGCCGCACAAACCCGCGCCAGGCAAGCGCCAATCCCGACAGATCGCTGTCTTGGGCGCGCTGTAAAAGGGTATCGGCACTGTCCAGGCTGGTTTTGTCAAAATCATAGACCCTGCGTATGGCCCGCTGCACGGCGGCAAAGGGGGTAAGTTTGACCTGCGCTGCGATCAGATCGGCCACCGCACTGGTCGCCTGATTGACAAAGCGGGTCATTTCCGGCGCATCCCAAATCGCGGCCAGCTGCATTGGCAATTGCAACCGCCCGGTCCAGACACAGCGCCGCGCGGGCTGGCTATACACCCGCATCAGAACGAACCACCGCTCCGCGTCATCCAGCGATTCCACCTCGATCAGGGCGCTGGCGCTATCTGCCGCCTCTGCCTCATCCTGACCTTTGGTCAAAAGCACATCGACATCCCCGACCAGCACCAGTTCGCCCTCAAGCCGCTGCGACAGTGCGCGCAGCAGGAACGACGCGCGTTCAGTGCCCCCGGGCCCCATGTTGCGAATGATCACCGCAGGCCTTTTCGCACCGGTCTCGGCATGGTTCACCACGGCCACGCTTACCTGCCGTACCGTCTGATGCCGCATCCGCAGATCGCGCAGCCAATCATCAAATTCCGGGTCGCGCACGTCCAGATCATCCAACAGCTCTGCCAGATCACGGTCGAGGTCGGGGTCAACCGTCACCATCGGCTCCAGCCAGATCGCCGATCTGTTGCTGCACACGCGGGGCGACAGTGGGCCCAGCGCCTTGCGCATATTGGCCAGCGCCTGCCGACAACTGCCCGATGCCATCGCCGCGTCACTTTCGCTCCACAGCTTGTCTTGCACCGATGCCCGCGTCCGCCGTTGCCCCGGCGACAGCAAAACCAACGCCAAAAGCGCCCGCTCTTTTATGCCCTTGGGTGTCCGGTCCAACCCTGCGTCATCAAACACACGGAATGGCCCGCGCAAATTAACTTTCATGGCACGCAAACTCATCACAGACCGCAAAAAGGGTTTGGAGTGTATAATTTCAACAAATGCGATCGTAGCCTTACCTTACGTCAGCATCGGCATGCGTCAAGCTGAATGCGGCCTGAACTTAAGTCGGGCCCTCAGGCGGCATAGCGCTTGACGCCACGCCGCCAACCGTAAACCCTGCCCCCAAACCATTTGGGCGGAAAACCCCCGTGAGCATTCGCTTAATCAACACCTACCTCGCCGATATCGACCGCCTGAAAAAACACAGCGGCACCACCACCGAACAGGTCATCCGCGAAGCGTTCAAGGACTTACTTAAAGCTTGGGCCAAGGCGCAAACCCTCGTCTTCATCCCAGAGCTGCTGTTCGAGACGGCGCTTGGCACCAAGGTCTACCCCGATGGCACCATCCTGCACGATCTGCGGGTGCCACTGGGCTATTGGGAGGCGAAAGATACCGCCGACAAGCTGGATGATGAAATCGCCAAGAAACGCCTGCGCGGCTATCCGCAAGACAACATCATCTACGAAAACTCCCACACCGCCGTGCTGTGGCAAAACCGGGCCGAAGTCCTGCGCTGTTCGATGACAGACACCGCAGCGCTGGAAAAACTGCTCACCCTGTTCTTCGCCTATCAACGCCCTGAGATTGCCGAATTTCGCGCCGCCGTCACCCAATTCAAAACCGATCTGCCCGCCGTGCTAAAGGCCCTGCGCGACAAAATAGATGATGCCTACGCCAGCAACCCCAGCTTCCAATCCGCCGCCACCAAATTCCTTGATCACGCCAAAAACACCATCAATCCGGGGTTGGAGCGTGCCGATGTGCGCGAAATGCTGATTCAACACATCCTGACCGAGGAAATCTTCGCCCGCGTCTTTGACGAGGCTGATTTTCACCGCAACAACAACATCGCCTCCCTGCTTTACGGTCTGGAAAGCGCCTTTTTCACGGGTGAGGTGAAAAAATCCACCCTGCGCGCTCTGCAACCCTATTACACCGCCATCCACGCCAATGCCGCCCAAATCAGCAGCCACACCGAAAAGCAAACCTTCCTGAAGGTGATCTACGAAAATTTCTACAAGGTCTATAATCCCGACGCGGCTGATCGGCTGGGCGTGGTCTATACTCCGAATGAAATTGTGCGCTTTATGATCGAAGGCACAGATTGGCTGTGTGACAAACATTTTGGCAAACGGCTGATAGACCAAGGCGTTGAAATCCTTGATCCCGCCACGGGCACGGGCACCTATATCTGCGAACTGATCGAATATTTCCGTGGCCAGCCCGATAAACTGCGCCGCAAATACACCGAAGAACTGCACGCGAACGAGGTGGCAATCCTGCCCTATTACGTGGCGAATTTGAACATCGAGGCCACGTATCAAGCCGTCTCCGGCCAATACGCTGAATACCCGAACCTGTGCTTTGTCGATACGCTGGATAATATCGGCGGCCTTGGCATCAAGGCGGGGCACATCGGCGATCTGTTCGCCGCCCTGTCCGATGAAAACGTCGAACGGGTGCAGCGGCAGAACAAACGCAAAATATCGGTCGTCATCGGCAACCCCCCCTATAATGCCAACCAACAGAACGAAAATGACAATAACAAGAACCGCGAATACCCGCATATCGACGGGCTGATCAAACGATCCTTCGTCAAACTGTCCACCGCGCAGAAAACCAAGGTCTACGATATGTACGCCCGGTTTTTCCGCTGGGCATCAGACCGTTTGCATGATGATGGCATCGTCGCCTTCATCACCAACCGCAGCTTTATTGATAGCCGCACCTTTGATGGCTTTCGGCGCTATGTCGTCGATGAATTTGATGAAATTTACGTGGTCGATCTCGGCGGCGATGTGCGCGCCAACCCCAAGCTTTCCGGCACCAAGAACAACGTGTTCGGCATTCAAACCGGGGTCGCCATTTCTTTTCTGGTCCGCCGCAAACGCGATCCGAAAAAGGTGAAAGCACCGGCCCGCGTGTTCTATGTGCGGCGGCCAGAGTTGGACACAGCAGAGGATAAACTCGCATGGCTGTCACATGTGAAGGCGAGCGATGCGGGGTTTGTTCAGGTTGCGCCTGACAAGAACGCGAACTGGATCAATTTGTCGGAAAATGACTGGGATGCGCTGATCCCGGTTGCAAGCAAAGCGACGAAAACGGCGAAGTCCAGCTCACAAGATCGCGCAATTTTCAAACTTCATTCCCTTGGCGTCGTCACCGCGCGTGACCCTTGGGCTTATGACTTTGATCGAAATTTTCTCACTAACAAAATCCAACATATTGTTGCGAGCTACGAAGCCGACAGAGAGCGGCTGCGAAAAGGCGGGCTATCAAAAGCTTTTGCTGACGACCTGAATTATGCCTTTAAGTGGACCCGCCACGTGAAGCGTGCGCTCCAAAAAAACGAAACTTTAGAATTTACTGAAAGCAAAATCGTTCGCGCGAACTATCGACCTTTCTCGAAAATGTTTATCTATCGTGACTATCACCTCAATGAGGTTGGATACCAGACGCCGCTAATTTTCGGTCAGGGCGAAATTAACACTCCAGCTATTACGATAATGGGTGATAGTTCCGGAAAACCATATTTTTCGTTCGCAATCGACACTTTGCCTGACTTGAATTTCGTAAGCCCGGCCTCTGGTGGGACGCAAACACTACCAATTTACCGCTACACCAAATCCGGCGAGCGCATCGACAACATCACCGACTGGGCGCTCACCCAATTCACCGCCCATTACGGCAAGCCTGCGAAAATCTCCAAGGATGATATTTTCGCCTATGTCTATGCCGTGTTGCACGACCCCATCTACCGCGAAACCTATGCCCTGAACCTGAAACGCGAATTTCCACGGATTCCGTTCTACCCCAACTTCCCCCAATGGCGCGATTGGGGCCAGCGCCTGCTAAACCTGCACATCGGCTACGAATCCGTCACCCCTTGGCCGCTGACGCGGCATGATGTGCCAGATACCCGCGCCGCCGCCGCTGGCATGGCCCCCAAAGCAGCGCTAAAAGCCGACAAAGCCGCAGGCATCATCACGCTGGATTCGGAAACCACCCTATCCGGCATCCCGCCAGAATGTTGGGACTACAAACTCGGCAACCGATCCGGCCTTGAATGGATATTGGACCAATACAAGGAAAAAACCCCCAAAGACCCCACCATCCGCGCCAAATTCAACACCTACCGCTTCGCCGATTACAAGGAGGTGGTGATAGACCTTCTGCTCCGCGTCACCCGCGTATCGGTAGAAACCATGGCAGTGACAGAGGCAATGAAGCTGGTCCCAAGGGATTAATTTTCCCCTAACAGAAAACACAAAGCACAGCGTTTTCAACGCGTTATAAACCGTAACACACGTGATACCGAAAAATGGTGCCGCTGAAGGGATTCGAACCCCCGACCCCATCATTACGAATGATGTGCTCTACCAGCTGAGCTACAGCGGCCCAATTGCCAGCTGTCTAGCATTCCATCGCCGCCGTTTGTAGCCCCTAATTTGCCCGCCGAACGATCGCCTCTACATCGATCACGTCCGGCTCCGCCGCCGCCGCCTCCGGTTTCGGCATCATCAACGGCGTCAGATCAACCCCGCCCATCCCCACCGCCGGGGCCCGCCAGGACAGCGTATCAAAGCCGCCGCAATTCTCGCAGATCGGCCCCCACACCGCGTGGATCGCCTGACATTTATCGCAGCACCACTGCGGCCCCCTAGGTGCCGCCATCGCCCGCGCCAACCAGCCGCGCACCACGGCATCCTCCGCCCCTTCACCCCGCTCAATCGCCGCCATCAACGCAATCGACCTGCCCGTCGGCATCGCAGTCGCCAAATCCCCCAACGCGCGGCGGGCCGATGGAAAATCCTCCGCCGCGATGTTCAGTTCCGCGAGCAACATCTTCGTTTCCGGGTCGTCCACCCGCAACGTCGTCAGCACCTTGAACCGCTTCAACCGCGCGGCTGGTGCCTCCTCCGGTTCAATCTCGGCAAAGGCCGCCGCCAGATCGGGGTGTGGCATCACTTCCCACGCTTTTTTCAGCACCCGCAGCGCGTTTTTCTTCTCACCCTTCAAACTATAACTCCGCGCGGCCATGGCGGCGGCGGGAATAAGATCGGGCGACAGTTTGTTCGCCTCTATCGCCGCTTCGCGCGCTTCAATCGAGGATGCATCCTCCATCACCACCCGCGCCTCTTGCAAGGCCAGCACCGCATCGCGGCGGCGATAAACATCGCGCGGCAATTCGCCCGATTTCAGCTTGGCCCCAAGCGTGGTGCGTGCGCCTTTCCAATCGGCATGTTCGGCCTGCAATTTCAGCAACACATCTTGTGTCTCGGTATGCTTCGGTTTCAACGCGAACGCTTTTTCTGCCAGCTTCAACGCCGTTGCAGTATCGCCCTCGGTCAGCTTTTGCTGCATCAACCCGCGAATGCCAACAAATCGCGTGCTTTGATCCCCAAGCAGCGCTTTGTAAGCCTCGGTCGCGCGCTTGGTATCCCCTGCCATTTCGGCCGCCTGCGCAGTCAGCAAAGTTGTCAGTTCCGGCTTATCCAGAAACTTTTCGGCCTTGGTCGCCCGCGCCAAGGCAATGCGCCCTTCACCAGACGCAATCGCCATCATGCCCTCGGCCAGCGCGAGGTAACCTTTGCGTTCACGGTTGCGGTCAAAGTAGCGAGAGATCGCAGTTTCATCGCCGTTCACAAAGCGCAGCACAGCCACAATAAGGCCGACCAACTTCATTAACAGCCAAACCAGTGCCACCAGCAAAAGCGCCGCAATCACGGCCTGCAAGGGGCCAAAGGTAAATTCATAACCTGCAACGGCCACCCGAATACCGCCGCCTGTATCCAGCAAAAGGCCCGCGCCAAAAGTCAGCCCTGCAATGGCCGCGACAAACAGCAAAACCTTGATCAGTGACCAGATCATCGCAGCACCCCTATTGCCCGTTCAGTGTTGCGGAAAGATCGGCGATGGCTTTTTCTGCGTCCAATCTGCGGGTGGCATCGGCGACCCAGGCGGCCATCGCCTCGGCCCCGGCGGGTGGCAGGCTGGCAAGTTCCGCCAACGACGCCTGCAAATCACCCCTGCGCACTGCAGCTTCGGCACGAGACAGAACCGCATCGGGATCAGCCCCTTCGCGCGGCGTCAAGGACCGCGCGCCAGATTGGCTGCGCAGAAACGCAGACAGCCGGTCTGCCCAGCCTTCCCCCATATCCGCGCGAATTGATGCATCAAGTGCTTCGCGGGCCGGTTCAGCAAAGCTGTCTTGCAGTGCCAGCAAGGTTGGCAACCCGTCAACGGCAATAGACAACGCCTTTGGCACTTCCGCGCCCATTGCCTTTAGCCCTTCAAGCGCCGGCCCAAGCGGTGCGCCGCTTTCAAAAGCGGCTCTGACATGGCTTAAGGCGGCCTGCTTTGCTGCCGCCTGCGCCGCAGCTTCGGCCGCATCAAGGCGGCCTTGTGCAGCCGCTGATGCCGCCTCGATATCTGCTGTCAGCGCCGAACCTGCCCCTTTTTGCGCCTCTATTTCGGATCGCAACGCTTTCATTTCGCGGTCCATTGCCGCAAGTGCCACGGCGGGCGCGCCTTCGCCACCGGCAGATGCGGCTTCGATCGCGGTCAGCCGATCCTCTAGCGTGGTCATGCGCGCCTCAAGGGCGGCGGTATCTGGCGGGGGTGTCAGGGCTTTTTCCACCGCTGCAAGACGGTCCGCAAGACCGGCATCCGGTGTGGCAGAGCCCGTGCGCGCGGCGAGATCTTCGATTTGTGCCCTTAGCGCCGCGTCGTTGCTGGCCTTGGCTTCAATCTGGGTTTGCAGGGCGGCTATGGCATCGGCTGCGCCAGTTTCCGGAAAACCATACTTCGCCACGCCAAACCCGGCACCAGCCACGATTGCGCCACCCAACATAAAGCCGAGCAGCCCATTTTTCTGCTTTGCAGGTTTGGGCGGCAGAACGGCTGTTGTTTCAGCGGCATTTTGGTCGTCGGTCCCGGTAAAACGATCCGGCTCTTGCAGGATCACCGGCTCTGACGCTTCTACAGCCAACAAAGCCCCATCATTTTCGCTGGCAGCTTCGCTGGGCTTTACATTTTCCACATCTGCCATGGCCGGATCTCCGCCTTGTGTCGGCGACAAAATATGCGCCGCTGGTGTATCTTAATCTGTCCATGCGGCGGCATTCAAGCGCGCTGCATATCTGCCAATAGTCGTGCCAAACTGTCCAACATCGCGCCCGCATCAGGCCTGTCAGCCACGCGGACCTGGGACGCGACGGCGCGCAGTTCAAGGGCCACATCGTCACTCATCGCGGCAACAAGCAAGGGGGAAACTCCGGCGGTCCGTGTCAGTTCCATGGTAAAAATTGTGGCGGTCCTTGGTGAAAACAGCGGCACCAAAACCGGATGCCTGTCTTGCAAAACTGCCTGCGCTTCGGCTGTCAGATTTTGCGTTTCTTGTGCATAAATTATTGCGTCAAAAGTCTCTATTCCGGCCAAAGTCAGCTGCTGAGTGATGTCTCCGCGCGTTTCGCGTCCGCGCAAATGCAGCAGCGCCCCTTGCGGGGGCTGCGCCCTGATTTGCGCGGTCAGGCTTGGCGCATCCTGCGCAATTGAAACGGGTCGCAGTTGCGCAACCCGTGCGGCATCCGCTGTGCGGGACCCCACGCAATAGGCGTCGCGCGGCAACCCTTGCGCAGCTTGCCCCAACCGCTGATAGGCCTCGACCCCGGTTTGTGATGTCAGGATAAGGCCCGCAAATGGCCCGGTTGGCAGATCTGGCGCATAGAATCGCGGGGCCAGCAGAGGGGTTTTTATGATCCGCACCTGCGCCCCGAACCGCACGCCCAATTGGCGGGCAAAATCCGCTGCCTGCGGTTCTGGCCGGGTCAACAAAAGCGGCACTGGGTTGGCGCGGGATTGTGTGGGCATGCTTGCGGTGTTACCTGCGGATAGCCCTTCTGGCAATCGGTGGCAGATGCCCAAAACACTTACCTTTCTTGGTCTGGAAAGCAGCTGTGATGATACGGCGGCAGCGGTTGTGCGCCAACTTCCCGATCAGGCGGCGCAGATTTTGTCATCGGTGGTGGATGGGCAAACGGCTTTGCACGCGGCCTTTGGTGGCGTCGTGCCGGAAATTGCGGCGCGCGCGCATGCGGAACGGCTGGATCACTGCGTCGAGCGCGCGTTGCATGACGCCGGACTAACGCTTGCAGATATCGACGGTGTGGCTGTTACCGCCGGGCCGGGGTTGATTGGCGGCGTTCTGTCCGGCGTGATGTGCGCCAAGGGAATTGCTGCTGCGCGCGGGTTGCCGTTGGTGGGGGTTAATCATCTGGCAGGCCATGCGTTGACGCCGCGGCTGACCGATGGGTTAGCGTTTCCCTACCTGATGCTGCTGGTGTCTGGCGGTCATTGCCAGTTTTTGCTGGTGAACGGCGTGGATGAATTCCGGCGCTTAGGTGGCACCATTGATGATGCGCCCGGTGAGGCGTTTGACAAAATCGCCAAGTTGCTGGCCCTGCCGCAACCCGGTGGCCCGATGGTTGAAGGTGAGGCGATGTTGGGCTGCGCGAAACGATTTGCCTTTCCGCGCCCGTTGCTGGACAGGCCCGGTTGCGATTTGTCCTTCTCTGGGCTGAAAACCGCAGTGTTGCGTGCGCGTGACGGGTTGATTGCGGCGCAGGGCGGCATCACGGTACAAGACCGGCGTGATCTTTGCGCGGGTTTTCAGGCCGCCGTTGCCGATGTGTTGGCCGAAAAAACAAGGCGCGCGATTGCGCAAGCACCCCAATCCACGGCCTTCGCTGTTGCAGGCGGGGTGGCGGCGAACAAGTCCATTCGCGCCAAGTTAGAGACTGTTTGTGCGACGAACGGCACCCCGTTTCTGGCCCCGCCACTGTCTTTGTGCACCGACAATGCCGCCATGATCGCATGGGCCGGGATAGAACGGTTCCGGATCGGGCTGCGTGATCGTATGGATCTTGCCGCGCGCCCGCGCTGGCCGTTGGATGACCGCAGCCCTGCGATGTTGGGGTTCGGAAAAAAGGGGGCAAAGGCATGATTGGGATAATCGGTGCTGGCGCGTTTGGCACGGCGCTGGCGGTGGCGTTGGGGCAAGAGGGCCGCAAGGTGACACTTTGGGCGCGCGATCCGGCACATGCCGCCCAGATGGCACAAACGCGGGTCAATCAGACGCGGTTACCGGGCATTGAGCTTCCCGTGTCGGTAACCGTTTCCGCCAACATCGACGATATTTGGCCTGCGGAAGCCGTGCTTTTGGCGCTTCCCATGCAGGGCATCCGTGATTTTCTACATAAATACGCGGCGATTCTTGACGGGTCGGTGCTGGTTGCCTGTTGCAAGGGGGTTGATCTGGTAACGCTGCGCGGCCCCTGTGCGCTGATCGAAAAGATGTGCCCCAAAGCGGTGGCCGCTATTCTGACTGGTCCCAGCTTTGCAACCGATATTGCGCGGGGGCTGCCAACGGCGCTGACGCTGGCCTGCGCTGACCCGGCAGAAGGGGCCGCTTTGCAAACGCTGCTGTCGACCCCCACCCTGCGCCTTTACCGTACTGCCGATGTGACCGGGGCCGAACTGGGCGGCGCGTTGAAAAACGTCATTGCGATTGCGGCTGGCGTGGCCATCGGGGCGGGCCTCGGCCAATCCGCCCGCGCCGCCCTGATGACGCGCGGCTATGCCGAAATGGTGCGCACCGCCCAAGCCATGGGCGCGCGGGCCGAAACGCTGGCGGGACTGTCCGGCTTTGGCGATTTGGTGCTGACCTGCGGGTCTGATCAATCGCGCAACTTTCGGTATGGATACGCTTTGGCGCAAGGGGCTGCCTTTGATCCGTCGCTGACCGTCGAAGGGGTTGCCACGGCGCAGGCGATGATTGGCGTTGCGCAGACGTACAATCTGGATTTGCCGGTGATGGCCATGGTTGCCGCGCTGACAAGTGATAAAATCAGCATTACCGACGCCATCCATTCGCTTTTGTCCCGCCCCCTGAAACAGGAATAAACCATGCGCGTAGCCCTTATCTGCATCGACAAGCCAGACGCCCTGCAAACGCGGGCAGATAACCGCGCCGCCCATCTGGCCCATATTGCGGCCTCTGGCGTGGTGGAAATGGCTGGGCCCTTCTTGAACGGCGATGGTCAGATGACCGGATCGTTGATCATCCTTAGCGTCGAAAATCTTGCTGCGGCACAGGATTGGGCCATGTTAGACCCGTATTCAAAGGCTGACCTGTTCCAATCTGTCACCATAACTGAATGGAAAAAGGTCATTGGATGAAGGACTGGGGATGAAACACTGGCTGTTCAAATCTGAACCGGATGTCTGGGGTTGGGATCATCAGGCAGCACGCGGTGCCGTGGGCGAGGAATGGCACGGTGTGCGCAATTATCAGGCGCGCAATAATATGCGGGCAATGGCGGTGGGCGATCTGGGGTTTTTCTATCATTCCAATGTCGGCCGCGCCGTTGTCGGCATTGTAGAGGTGTGCCGCACGTCGCTGCCTGACAGCACAACCGACGATCCGCGTTGGGACTGTGTGATGATCCGTGCAGTGCGGCCATTTCTGCGGCCCGTCACTTTGGACGATTGCAAAGTGCAACCGGGTTTAGAGGCGATGGTTCTGATCAACAACTCCCGCCTGTCGGTACAGCCGGTGACACCGGATGAATGGCGCATTGTTTGCAACATGGGCGGTACTACCGCCTGATTTTTCTTCGCGGTTGGCGTTTTTCAGGGCATTATTGCCAAAAAAGTAACCAGATGGAGGGAACAATGGAATATCTTAACGTTATCGCGGCCGCTATCGGCGCTTTTGCCTTTAGCGCCGTTTGGTACACCGCGATGTCAAAGCAATGGATCGCTGCTTCCGGGATTGCTGTTGACACAAACGGCAAAGCTATGGGCAACGGCAGCCCAATGCCTATGGTCATCGGCCTGATTGCGATGATCCTTGTCGCAGGCATGATGCGCCACGTCTTTCAAATCTCGGGCATTGTCACGTTGGGCGGTGGCTTGCTTGCCGGATTCGGTGTCGGCGCATTTTTCATCACGCCGTGGGTAACGATGAACTATGCCTTTGGTATGCGGAAATCGTCATTGGCAGTCATTGATGGCATCAACGCGATTGTTGGCTGTTCGATCATGGGGCTTATCCTTAGCCTGTTCTGATCCAGACACGCGCCAGCGAAAATTGGAGGGTCCCGACCCCTCAGGACCCTCCATCCACCCCACGTGCTCCCTTAGCACCACACGTGTTCTGAAAAAGGTCCCGGACATCCTGCCCTGTGGGATGAAGATAGCGCAGAGCGCGCTTTGTCTGCAATCTCTAAGCATTTAAGACTTAGGGCAAATTTCAATACAATTGGAAACCTTGTAGAAACCAAAACGCCCACACCTTTTTAGGTGCAGGCGCTTAGCAAAAAGATGAGGTCTTACTTGTAGACGCCTTCTTTGCCGAAATGCTTCACCAGCATATAATAGACCACCGCGCGATGCTTGTTGCGCTCGCCCCGGCCATAGGTGTCGATCACCGCATTGATCGCTTCTAACAGCTTCGGGCTATCAGCCATACCAAGCTTCTTGATCAGAAAATTATTCTTTACGGTTTCCAGCTCTGACGCGTCGGTGCCCGCAACGGTGGAACTATCCGCGTTATAAATCGCCGGGCCACAGCCGATTGTCACTTTTGTCAGCAGCGCCATGTCAGGCTTCATCTTGCATTTGTTCGTCAGATCGTCGGCATATTTTGCGATCAGGTCATCTCTCTTACTCATTCAGCAGCTCCTCGTTCCAACCCTGTTAGGTCGCTTTTTGGTTACATGTAACATCTCGCGCGGAAAGCTTAGGCGAAAGCCAAGCCGTCACAAAGGGAAAATTCAGGCCTTTTTCCCCTTGGCGGGTTTTGGCGCAGCGCGGTTCAGTTTGATGATATATTGGTTCGCCATCAGGGTTAGGCTGGCCTGATCGCCTAGGGTTTCAAGCATCTTTTCCACCGCATGCTTCACCGGCGCACCGCTTTGTTCGGCCTGCCAGTTGAAATCATCGCCCGCGATGATGCCGTCATGTTTCACCTTGGCCAGACACAGCGCCAAATCGTTGCCAATGTATGGCGCGTTATGGTTTGCGTCGATGTAGACCCAATCAAGACTGCCATCCGGCATCCCGCCCAGAACCACCTCTGACAGCCCGCGGTGAACGGTAACGCGCGGTTCGTCCTTAAAACGTGCCACCACGTCATGCCACTTCTGTTCCATCAGATGTTCGTTCTTCTTGCGGCCAAAACCGGTGTTGCCGAATTCAGGCATATAAAGCCATGGGTCAATCAAATGCAGGGCTGACGGCGCGCATATTTCCATGATCCGGGCGCTGAAAGCCCCCTCCCAAACGCCAATTTCGGCCACAACCGCACCCTTCGGCAGCCTGCCGAGCATGCGGGCGCGCAGTTTATCGCGTTTGCTTTGTTCCATCTGCTGCCCCTTGCGCCTGTTTTTTGATTTTCTGTCCTTGACCCGAATCGTAACGCAGGTCGGACTCAAGGGAAAGCAGCTCTGCACTGCTGATAGATTGATGTGGCAATCACGTCGCGCAAACGGCTATTATCACGCTTCTGTCCCAATTCCGCCAAGATCAACGGCGACTTTGTTGCAATTAGCGCTGTGCCATACTGGGGGAAAAATCATGTCATCAGACAAAGAGGCGTTTGAAGAACGGCTTCGGCGGATCAGCCAATCACGCGAACAAGCCTTTGCCCCCGTTGGCGCGGGCTCCGGGCGGATGCCACCTAAGGGGGCGAAGTCCAACCACAAAACCATGTGGGCCTTGGGGATTGTTGTTTTTGGGTTGGTCTGCGCTGGCGGTGTAACGCTCGTCGCCGCCAAGATTTCTGCGGGGCCGAATGCCTTGATGCGCGAAACTCTGGCAAGCCTGCAAGGTGCAGATGTTTTGCCAGCCGAACCGGGGTTTCTTGAACGCGTGGCCCTGATGATCTTTCCCGATGAAACCACCACGTCGGATGCCCCGATCAGTTTCTTGCCCGCTGCGCCGGACGGTTGGGTGCGGGTCACAACGGCAGACGCGGCTTTGCCGGATGCGCTTGACGCCATCAAGGCGCGCTGGCCGCAGGGCGCAGATGTTTTACCGATTGAACAGAACCTTGGGTTTAAACAACTGACCGAGTATCTGGAGGTTCGCGCTGAACAAGATCTTGAATCAAAGGTATTATCCAAGTTGCGGACAACCGCGATATATCTCAACGGGAATGGAGAGTTTCTTTCCGTGCAGCTGGAATTCGAACCGAAACGCAACCCATTGGGCGGGCAGAATGATCCGGCAAGCTGGATCGAAGGACTTGCCGCCATCGAAGAGAAATCACTGGGTATTGGCGAAATTCTGGAACGCCTGACGCTTGCCGGGATTGACGTGACCAATCAAACCAAAGCCGCAGGGACAAGCCTTGTCCGTCGGCCCATCGGGTCTGACATCTATGCGCAGACTGCGATGAAAATCGCCGTTCCGCTGACCAGCCGAGCCATTTTGCGCCTGCACGGATTGGCGACGCCCGTTGTGGCGCAAGCGCTGATCGCGGGAGTAGATCGTGACGATCTGGCTGCGCGGCTTGAATGAAATGGCCCCCCGTCAAGGGTGACGGGGGTTTCGCTGGTTTGGTTTAGTAGCGGTAATGTTCCGATTTGAACGGCCCGGCCACATTCACGCCAATATACTCAGCCTGATCCTTGCGCAGTTCGGTCAACTTCACGCCGATTTTCTTCAGGTGCAGGCGGGCGACTTTTTCATCCAGTTCCTTGGGCAGAATATAGACGCCGGGCTGGTATTCACTGCCTTTGGTCCACAGTTCAATCTGCGCCAGAACCTGATTGGTGAACGACGCCGACATCACAAAAGACGGGTGGCCGGTGGCATTGCCAAGATTCAATAAGCGGCCTTCCGACAGCAGGATGATCCGGTTGCCATTCGGCATCTCAATCATATCCACTTGGTCTTTGATATTCGTCCATTTGTGGTTCTTTAGCGCCGCCACCTGAATTTCATTATCGAAATGGCCGATGTTGCCGACAATCGCCATATCTTTCATCTCACGGATATGTTCGATGCGGATCACGTCCCGGTTTCCGGTGGTGGTGATGAAGATATCTGCGGCACCGACCACATCTTCCAGCAACACCACTTCAAACCCGTCCATTGCCGCCTGCAACGCGCAAATCGGGTCTACTTCCGTTACCTTCACGCGTGCTCCAGCGCCCTGCAGGGATGCCGCCGATCCTTTGCCAACATCGCCGTAACCACAAACCACGGCCACTTTGCCCGCCATCATCGTATCGGTCGCGCGGCGGATGCCGTCCACCAACGATTCCTTGCAGCCGTATTTGTTGTCGAACTTCGATTTGGTGACTGAATCGTTCACGTTGATCGCCGGGAAAGGCAATTGCCCCTTTTTGTGCAAATCATACAGGCGGTGCACGCCCGTCGTGGTTTCTTCCGAAACACCCTTGATCGCCGCTTTGGTTTTCGCGAACCAACCGGGGCTTTGCTTGATACGTTTCTGAATCTGCAGCTTGATCACTTCTTCTTCTTCGGATTGCGGCACAGACAGCACGTCCTCGCCCGCCTCCATCCGCGCGCCCAGCAGCACGTAAAGCGTGGCATCGCCGCCATCGTCCAAAATCATGTTCGCGCCTTCGGGGAACATGAAAGACCGATCCAGATAATCCCAATGTTCGGTCAGCGTCTGGCCTTTGATGGCAAAAACCGGAATGCCAGCCGCGGCAATCGCCGCCGCCGCATGATCCTGAGTCGAGAAGATGTTACAAGACGCCCAGCGCACATCGGCACCAAGTGCTGTCAGCGTTTCAATCAACGCCGCCGTTTGAATGGTCATGTGCAAAGACCCGACGATACGTGCCCCTTTCAGCGGCTTGCTGGTCCCAAATTCCTCGCGGCAGGCCATCAGACCCGGCATTTCCGTTTCCGCAATCACCAATTCCTTGCGGCCAAATTCGGCCAGCGCGATATCTTTAACGATGTAATCCTTCGGCATCCGCCGCACTCCTTGATCCTTGGGTTGCGGGGGAGATAGCATTACAAAGGCACTTCGACAACTCCGCCCGCCAAAGGACTTTGCCCCATGAAACACCCCCGCGCTTGGCAACGGATGCTTTCGGGCCGCAGGCTTGATCTGCTTGATCCCACCCCGATGGATATCGAGGTGGACGACATCGCGCATGGGCTTGCTTTTGTGGCCCGCTGGAACGGCCAAACGCGGGGCGATTGGCCGTATTCGGTGGCCGAACATTCCCTGTTGGTGGAGCAGATTTATGGGCGGCTGGGCGATCCGCCTGCCAAATGGCGCTTGGCAGCCCTGCTGCATGATGCCCCGGAATATGTAATTGGCGATATGATCAGCCCGGTGAAAGCTGCGGTTGGGCCGGGATATGGGGAATTGGATTTGCGCCTGACCGCCGCCGTGCATCTGCGCTTTGGATTGCCAGCAGCACTGCCCCTTGCCGTGAAGAAGGCTATCAAAGTGGCCGACAAGATTTCTGCGTGGTTAGAGGCCGTGCAAATTGCGGGCTTCACGGAAATTGAGGCGGATAAGCTGTTCGGGCGACCGGAAACGGCGGTTCTGCGCGGGTTGGAAATAAAACTGCGTCCGCCCGCTGTGGTGCGGGCGGATTATGTGGCGCGGCATGCGGTGTTGCTGGCGGCCTGCATTTAGGCGCGTAGGCTGAACCAGCGGCGCTTTGCCTTTATTTCTGGCTGAACGTCTGGCTGCGCTGGGTATTCTGCAGCACGCGACGGTTCCATCCGGGCTGCAATCAGCAGCGCATCTGCGAATATATGTAACATGACTTGCTCCTTTTTGCGTGTTGTCATAAGTTTTTATAGCTTGATATGGCCTATATGCCAAATCAGCGATTTTGCTTATCTGTTAGGCTGTCTAACATATGTCCCTTGACTGGAAGACCTTCCCCTCGCTCACCGCGCTGCGTGCTTATGAGGCGGCATCGCGGTTGCAAAGCTTTTCCGCCGCCGCCCGCGCGCTGAACGTCACCCATGCCGCTGTGGCCCAACAGGTGCGCGGGCTGGAAGACCACTTGGGCCATGCCCTGATTTACCGCGAAGGGCGCGGTCTGGCCTTGACCAGCGAGGGTGCAAAGCTGTCACTGGCGCTGGCCGAAGGTTTTCGCATCATTGATCTGGCTCTCACCGAACTGCGCGCCAGCGACCATGGTGCGCCCCTTCGTGTGACCATGACGCCTGCCTTTGCCGCGCAATGGCTGATGCCCCGGCTTGGCGCCTTCTGGGCCGCCCATCCCGAAGTGCCGCTGTCCATCCATCCCGACAAGCGCCTTGTTGATCTGCGCCGCGAACCGATTGATCTTGCCATCCGTTTCGGCAACGGCATCTGGCCGGGGCTGGAGGCTGAATTTTTGACTGCAGCACATTACGTCATCGTTGGCGCGCCGTCATTGCTGGAGGGGCGCAAAAACCTGACCCATGCCGAAATGTCTGCCATGGATTGGGTGATCGAACCCGATTGGCCCGAAGCGCTGGCTTGGCTCAAAAGTTTTGGCCTAAAGCCCGATGCGATGAATATTTCCTATATCCCAACGGAGGAATTGTCGCTGCAAGCGGCACGCCAAGGTTACGGCCTGCATGTGGAGGCGGCGGCATTGGTGGAACAAGATGTTGAAAATGGCACCTTGGTCATCGTCGGTTCGATCCGCGATGACAGTCTTGCTTACTATATGGTCACCCGTCCGGGGCCAAAACGGGCCGAGGTGAAGACCTTTATGAAATGGCTAAAGGCCGCAGTTTAACGCGGCCTTTAGCCATTTCATAGCCTAAGCTTCAGATCGTCATCTGTTCCGGCTTTTTGCCTGCCTTAAGTGCTGCCACAAACCAACGGGGCTTGCGGCCGCGGCCAGACCAGGTTTCCGAAGCGTTCGCCGGATTGGCAAATTTCGGCACGGCCGGTGACCGCTTTCTTGGCACAGCCGTGCCTGTCAATTCTGACAACGTAAAGCCCAGCGCGCGTGCCGCTTCTTCAACTTGCGAAAGGGCTTCTTTGCGCTTGCGGTCTTCAAACCCATTCACGGCTTTGTTGACAGACGATTGCAGCTCTTTCAATTCTTTCAGATTAAGGGAATTAAGATCGATCTTCACGATTGGCATCCTTGAATTGCGCTAATCTTGGCATAGGCCAATTTCTTTATCGCTACAAGGACATGTTCATTAGCGTGGGCTGCGTTTCGCCAATATCCGCTGCAACGTGCGCCGATGCATGTTTAACCGGCGTGCTGTTTCTGAAACATTCCGCTCGCACATCTCATAGACCCGCTGAATATGTTCCCAACGCACCCGGTCTGCCGACATCGGGTTTTCTGGGGGTGCCGGCAAGCCAGCCCCTTTGGCCAGCAGGGCATGTGTCACTTCATTGGCATCGGCGGGTTTTGATAAATAATCTAGCGCACCAATTTTCACCGCCGCTACCGCCGTTGCAATGGCACCATATCCGGTCAAAACAACGATCCGGCAATCGGGGCGGCGTTCGCGCAGGGCTTCCACCACGTCAAGCCCATTGCCATCTTCAAGCCGCAGATCAACCACTGCATATGCCGGTGGCCGCGCCCGCGCCGCCGCCTTTCCGGCACTGACACTCACCGCGATATCCGGCAGAAAACCGCGCTTTTCCATTGCCTTGGCAAGACGCTTTACAAATACCTCATCATCATCGACCAGCAATAATGTGCAATCATCGCCGAGGTCTAGTTTGGTTTCGTCAGTCATTTTGCATGTTCTCGTTTCACAATGATATTTGACGCTAACCTAGGCCGATATGTGTTTTGGTCAATCAGCCCTTTTCAACTGGCCTCAATGAAGCACGCCGTTTGTTCTGCCATCTTTTCAGCGGGCGTATCACGGTCAAAGAACTCAACAAAACCCTGATTTGGCAACATCAGATAAGTAAAGGTCGAGTGATCCATCAAATAGAATTCATCCTCCGCCGGTTGCTGTTTGAAGTAGGTTTTATAGGCCAAAGACGCCTGTTTAACTTGGTCTGCCGTTCCACTTAGAGCGATCATTCTAGGGTGGATCGCCGCCGCATAGTCCGCCATAATATCTGGCGTGTCGCGCGCCGGATCAATTGTGATGAAAACCGGGGTGATTTGCAGACCTTTTTTCTCTAGCAAATCCGCCGCTTCGGCGTTCCTTGCGTTGTCCAGCGGGCAGACATCCGGGCAAAATGTATAGCCAAAGTAAACCAGAGCCGGCGTTGCCAGAACCTGTTTGTCGGTGACGGTGGCCCCGGTTTGATCCACCAGCGTAAAAGGCCCGCCAATGCTGCCTCCGGCCACTTGTCCGGCCCGGCAT
>JANOFE010000144.1:0-3156 GCA_031413495.1 Pseudorhodobacter sp.
CCGCCGTGAAGGCCGTGGCAATGATCGCGCTCCGCGCGAGGAAACCCCGGAATTCGCAGATCGCCTGGTCGCGATCAACCGTGTGTCGAAGACCGTAAAAGGCGGTAAGCGCTTTGGTTTCGCAGCCCTTGTGGTTGTGGGCGATCAGCGTGGCCGTGTCGGCTTTGGCAAGGGCAAGGCTAAAGAAGTGCCGGAGGCCATTCGTAAGGCAACCGAGCAGGCCAAGCGCCAGATGATCCGTGTGGCCCTGCGTGATGGCCGCACCCTGCACCACGATATGGAAGGCCGCCATGGCGCCGGAAAAGTCGTGATGCGCACAGCCGTAGCCGGTACTGGCATCATCGCCGGTGGCCCAATGCGCGCCGTGTTCGAAATGCTGGGTCTGCAAGACGTAGTGGCGAAATCCATCGGGTCGTCGAACCCTTACAACATGGTTCGGGCAACGATTGATGGCTTGAAGCAGGAAACATCACCACGTCAGGTTGCGGCACGCCGCGGCAAGAAAGTGGCGGAGATTCTGAAGCGTCCAGAAACCGAAACCGCTGTTGAAGCTGTGGAGGCCTGATCATGACCGAGAAGAAAGTGCCAACCGGCAAAACGATTGTGGTGAAGCAGGTGGCATCCGCCGCCCGCCGCCCCGCGATCCAGACCGCGACCCTGAAGGGCCTTGGCCTGAACAAGATGAACCGCACCCGTGAACTGGAAGACACCCCTTCCGTGCGCGGCATGGTCAATAAGATTTCGCATCTTGTGACGATCATTGAAGAGCGCGGTTGATTTGACGGTGGGGTGAAACCCCACCCTACGGAATTGAAAACGCCCTGCCGAAAGGTGGGGCGTTTTTGTTTGTGTCGCCCTTTACTTGGCACGGAATCAAGGGCGGAGCCCGCCGTGCCGCGCCCTCCCTCCCCCTTGGGAGGGCGCTTTTGAGATACCGCCAGCAGAACTTCTGCGGGAGAGGTTGAGAAATAAAGTGCCTAAACCAAATGCTGGTGCGCCCGCCCGAGGTAGGGCGCGACCCTATGCTGTGCTGAGTATTTCGGTGAAAGGCCGCTTTCCTTGCATCGCCAGCCCCCCACCCCAACCCACCCCCACCCAGGGGGGAGGGAGGCGATCTGGTTTTATGTCGGTTTGTTCGCCCCACACGCTTCCCCTCACCCTGTGTGGGGAGGGGTTAGGGGAGGGGGCCTTGCAAACACCAAACGACTCATTCCCCAAACCTAAACCCGTGCTATCCTGCCGAGACGCCCCCAAAGGTGCGGGGCTATTCAGGGAGGGAACCCATGGCCGCGAAATACACCGGGGGCTGCGCGCATGTGCATGTCAGCGCAAATGCCGAGCCGATTGATAACCACGAATGTCACTGCAACGTCTGCAAATCCGTCACCAAGCAGCAGCACACCCATGTGGCGTTTTTCAATTATGGGGATGTGAAAGCCGATCATCCCGAAAAGATGAAACGGGTGCCGTTTAACGCGAGCAATCCCGACGGCCCGCTGGAAATTTGCCTCTGCACCGAATGCGGGGCGGTTTTGATGCTGGACGACAAACAAAAACGCATCCGCGTAGCGGTTCCGAATGTCATGGGCTATGACGACGCCAAGTTCCCGAAGGCCAGCTATCACGCGTTCTGGGACGAGACGAAGGGCTATGAGAAGCCGCACGATGGCCGCCCGGTGTATGAGGGGTTGCAGCCGAGCTTTCATTGGCCAGCAGGGGCGTAGGGCGGGGTTCACCCCGTCGTTTGGGATGAGTGGTGTAGGGGTGGTGGGTTGGGCCAGCCCTACGGATTCTAGAGCGTAAGACAATTCAAAAGGATTTCCGTCCCCCAAGACACTGAGACGGGGACTGTGAAGATATTGAGCCCGACTGCTTGGATGTGAGACCGCTGGTCTACCCCTCCTTTGAAATAACGAAACAGGCTTCCACCATGTCTGTGGCGGTCAGAAAGCCATTTAAGATCACGCCGAAATTCCGGTAGGTTAGAGCCTATTGTTGCATTTGAGAGTACGCCAAATTCTTCAAGAAGAGCTGGATCAGAAATTCCAAATTTAACCAACGGGTCACGAAAGTCGTCTCTTGCGGTTCTTAACAACAACTTCCACCGCTCACGGACATCCTTTTCAACGTTGTTAGTTAGGGCCGGAGCCAGTTTTTTAAGAGTGAGAAAACCGTTTTCTAGGTCGTGTCCAAGGTTAGTGGTGTCCTCCATCGATAGGCCGAGTTTTAGCAGGTGACCTTTGACCACAAGTTCTTGTGCATGGGCAAGATTTGCTAAAATAGGTCCATCAACGTCAAAGTGAAGGGAGACGGTTTTGCCTTCTACTGCAGCCTTAAGAAAAAGAGCACAGGTTAGATAGTCGCTCGCCAAGTTTCGATATCCCATATATTCCATTGTAAGTCCTTTTTACGTTCAACCTTGCCCCGCAACATCATACCCTCTATACGCCGCCGGTGGCCCCCTATCGCCACAGAATCAACATACGCCGTGTTTGTCCTCGCCGTCGCAGCTGGGGCAGTTCCGGCATAGGAGAATGCGACATGAAACTACATGAACTGTCTGACAACGAAGGTGCCACCAAAAAGCGCAAGCGCGTGGCGCGTGGTCCGGGTTCGGGCTCGGGTAAGACCGCAGGGCGCGGGATCAAGGGGCAGAAATCCCGGTCCGGCGTGGCGATCGGTGGCTATGAAGGCGGGCAGATGCCGCTGTATCGCCGCTTGCCAAAGCGCGGCTTCACCAAGCCGAACCGCAAGGATTTTGCGGTGATCAATCTGGGCCTGATCCAGAAATTCATCACCGAAGGCAAACTGGACGCAAAAGTAGCGATCACCGAAGACTTGCTGGTGGAAACCGGCATCATCCGCCGCGCGCTGGACGGCGTTCGGGTGCTGAACAAGGGCGAAATCACGGCAGCGGTGACCATCAGTGTAACAGGCGCATCTGCAGCGGCGATTGAAGCTGTGGCAGCGGCAGGCGGCACCTTGACCGTGGCCCCGACCTTGGAACCACATGGAAAGTCAAAGCGCAAAGCGGTTTGATCTTGTGAGCCGTCCCCGGACGGCTTACATGACATAAAGTTTTCCCGCGCCGCCGACCGGACAAACGGTCCGGCGGCGCAGTCATGAAAGACAAGTCACATGGCGTCAGCAGCAGAA
>JANOFE010000145.1:0-3385 GCA_031413495.1 Pseudorhodobacter sp.
GCACTTTTTGCACCTGCGCAACGTCCGCCGCGAAGGCAGCGATCTGCGCGACAGTTTTCATGAGGCAGAGCATCTTGGCGGCAACACAGATATGGTCGCTGTCATCGCGGCAATCCTTGCGGAAGAACGCCGCCGCCGGACCGAGGGTCGCACGGATTGGAACATTCCGTTCCGTCCCGATCATGGGCAGGACATTCTGGATGATCTGGGCCGCAAGGGCCAGCCGGGCTATCCGACCATCGGGCGGCTGAAAGGGTTGGCAGAGTTGCGCGGCATCATGACGGCGCTTGATCATCCGCTGGTGACGGGGGCCAACGGCTAGATCGCAGGCATCACCTCACGCGCAATCACCGCACCGTGATTGCCGATCACCGCGCTGGCAAGCTGATGTCCTGCCGCCGCCGCCTGCAACGGCACCTCGCCCCGAAACCGCGCCGCCAGATATCCCGCATTAAAGCTGTCGCCTGCACCAGAAGTATCCACAACCCGCGCCTCCGGGGGCATCTCTGTCTGAACCGTCTTGCCGTGATGTCGGATCATCGGCCCGCGCGCACCGTTCTTCAATACCACTTCTTGTGGCCCAAATCCGGCGATCCGGTCAACGATCTGCAACGGCGACAAGCCGGGATAAAGCCGTTCTTCATCATCATAGGACGGCAGTGCCACGCTGGTTGCGGCCCACATCGCATCAAAACTCGCTCGCGCGGTCGCATCATCCGGCCACAGGCGGGGGCGGTAGTTGGTGTCGAAAACCACCTGTTTGCCCGCGCCCTTCAGCGCCTTTGCGCATGCAACCAAAGCCGCGCGCACCGACGGTTGCAAAATCGCGAGGGTAATGCCCGACAGATAGATCACATCAAAACCTGACAGATCGGCAAGACTGGCCCCAATGCCGGAAAACAGCGTCCGCGCCGCAGAAGCCTCGCGCCAATAGTGAAAAGACCGCTCACCGCTTTGGTCAGTTTCAATCGCGTATACGCCGGGAAGGCAGGTTTCATGTTGCCCGATCAGGGCACAGTTTATTCCCTCGGCCTCAAAACGGTTCAACATTTGCGTCGAAAAAGCATCCGTCCCAAGATTCGTGATGTAGCTGACATCGCAGCCTAGCCGCGACAGGTAGATCGAGGTGTTTAGGGTATCACCTGCAAAGCCAAGGCGCGCAGCACCATGCACCAAGTCAATATTATTAAGCTCAATCATGCATTCGCCTATGCAGGCAAACTTCAAACGGGTCATTGGTTTAACGATCGTTCACATAGCCATCAAGCAGTTCGCTTGCGTCGGCAGCAAAGTAGTCGCGCCGCTCCGTGATCAGACGACGGATAATGGTGAACACCCGGTCAATATGAATTTTCATGGCCGCAGCTGCAACTTCTGGCTCGCGTTGTTTCAGGCCATCAACCACCGCAATGTGTTCGTTCAGCACCAAATCAAGATGACTGACAAGCGGGTAAGACATGCGGCGCACACGGTCCAGCTGCGCCTTTGCGCCATTGATGATTTTCCAGATATGGGCTGATGCGCCGAACTCGCAGATCATCGCGTGAAACGCCTCGTCCAGAAGGTAGAATTCGTCATAATCAACATCCGCCGCCATCCGTTTTTGTTGATGAAGGTTGAAATCCAGTGCGCGCTCAAACTGTGGCGTCATGCGGCTGGCGGCAAGGCGCACCACCTTCAGCTCTAACGCGTCACGCACAAGTTGGCCGTCGAACACGGATTGCAAGTCGATCTTGGACACGTAGGTGCCAGAGTTCGGGATAATCAAAACCAGATTTTCTGACTGCAACTGCAATATCGCTTCGCGCAGCGGCGTACGAGAGATGCCCAACTGGTCGCAAATCAGCTTTTCGTTGACGTTGCTGCCGGGAGCAAAGTCAAGGTTAACGATGGCACGACGCATAATCCCGTAGACTTGCGATGTCTTTGGCAGCGCGGGATCAATCAAATTGACTAGATGATCGGGCAGCCCCAATATACTGGCATCTGTTAAGCCATGTGCATCAGGGTCCTTTTTCTTGGGTCGGGCCATTCTATCCACCTTTTCTCAAACCCACAGATAGCTGCGGCGCATTTGCTTTGCAACTCTGCACCCATAAGGCAGGGGCAGTTGGTGTCAGATTTAACCCACTCAACTGTTCGTTGACTTAAAATAAATACTAATATATTGGCTAAAAGCAAGCCTTAGACTTCTTCTCCCGAAGACTAAGTTTTGGGCAGAAACAAGCGATAGACAACCCAAACTCGCATTATCCAGCTTTAGTGCCGTCCATGTGCAGTGTGTTCGAGGTCTCGTCAGCGTGTATGAGCGATTGAAAGGTGAAGCCGAAGATGACGCTGCGCGGAAGAACAGCCGTGGTCACTGGTGCTGCAGGTGCGATCGGCGCGGCCATCTCGAAGGCTTTGGCGGATCAAGGTGCCTTGGTCGTACTGGTTGATATGGCGGCGGAACCGACGCAGGCCTTGGCAAAGGCCCTTGGCGGACATGCGGTGATTGTTGATCTGTCCGATGCTGCAGCCGTCGCTGCCATGGCCGCAGGTGTGCTGGCCCGGTTTGGGCGAATCGACATTCTGGTCAACAACGCAGGCATCCTCAACTTTGACAAGATTGCGGAAACCTCTTTGCAGGAATGGCACCGGGTGCACGGGGTCAACGTCGATGCTGCGTTTCTTCTGGCGCAGGCGTTCCTGCCGGGAATGCGCGCGGCGCGCTGGGGCAGGGTCATCAACATGTCGTCTTATGCCGCCAAATGCGGCGGGCTTACAGCAGGCACGGCCTATTCGGTGTCGAAGACGGCGATGATCGGTCTGACCTATTCCATTGCTCGCGAAGTGGCGGGTGAAGGTGTTACGTCCAATGCAGTGGCACCCGCCTATGTGATGTCGGCGATGATTTCCGAACAACTGACCGAGGCGCAGCGTCAGGCGCAGCTTGCGCTTATTCCGGTGGGGCGGTTTTGTGAACCTGAAGAGGTGGCACATGCCGTCCTGTTCCTTGCGTCACCTTTGGCCGGGTTCATTACCGGCGAAGTCATTGATGTAAACGGGGGGCTGCAGTTTGACTAAGCGTTTTGGAATGGCCATCGGTTTGAAAGCTGAACGTGTCGCAGACTACAAGCGGCTGCATGCAGCTGTTTGGCCCGGTGTGCTGGACGTGATGCGTCGCAACGGCTGGCGCAATTTTGACATTTACTTGAAAGAGCCGGAAAATCTATTGTTCGGCACTTTCGAATATGTAGGCGACGATTTCGAAGCTTCTGGTCGCGCCATTGCTGCGGATCCCGAGACGCAAGCGTGGCTTCGCGAAACCGATCCCTGTCAGGACCCCTTCACCACGCGCAAACCCGGTGAATGGTGGGCCTACATGGAAAACGTCTTTCATATG
>JANOFE010000146.1:0-53230 GCA_031413495.1 Pseudorhodobacter sp.
GGGCATTCTGGGCCCGAATGGCGCAGGAAAAACCACGCTGTTCAATCTGATTGCAGGGACCGTCCGGCCCAATTCCGGGAAAGTTGACTATGCGGGGCAGGATATATCAGGCCTTGGTGTGGCCGAACGCTGCCGTCTGGGCATCTCGCGGTCGTTCCAGATACCGCATCCGTTTGGCGGCATGACGGTGTTTGAAAACGTGCTGGTAGGGGCGACCTTTGGGCGAAAGGCGGGGGCGCTGGCACCTCAGGCGCGGGTGGCCGAGGTGCTGGAACTGACGGGCCTCAAGGGCAAGGCCAATGTGTTGGCGGGAGCGCTGACCTTGTTGGAGCGTAAGAGGCTGGAACTGGCGCGGGCACTGGCGACCGACCCGAAACTGCTGCTGCTGGACGAAATTGCGGGCGGTTTGACCGACCGCGAATGCCAATCGCTGCTGTCTGCGGTGCGCGATGTGCATGGGTCTGGCGTCACGATAGTTTGGATCGAACATGTGGTGCATGCGCTACTGTCGGTGGCGCAAAGGTTGGTGGTGGTAAACTTTGGCCGCAAGATTGCCGAAGGGGATCCGGCGCAGGTGCTGGCCAGCCATGAGGTGCAATCGGTGTATCTGGGGGCCGACGCGCATGACTGACGTTCTGGCAATCGACGATCTACAATCGTTTTACGGCGATTTTCAGGCTTTGCATGGCGCGTCGCTAACCCTGAAACAGGGTGAGGTGATGGCCTTGATCGGGGCCAATGGGGCGGGGAAATCAACGCTACTGAAATCCATCTGCGGGCTAGTTTCGGTGCGGGCGGGGTCGGTGCACTGGAAGGGTGCCGATTTACGGGGCCAAAGCCCGAACGCAATCGTGCGGCAAGGGATTGCAATGGTGCCGGAAGGGCGGCGGTTGTTCCCGTCGCTGTCAGTCGAGGAAAACCTGATCATCGGCGGCCAGGTGGCGCGCAAGGGGCCGTGGTCGCTCAAAGCCGTTTATGATCTGTTTCCGATACTGGCAGAGAAAAAGGCCATGCCAGCCACATCCCTTTCCGGCGGGCAGCAACAGATGGTGTCGATCGGGCGCGCGCTGATGTCGAACCCGGAATTGATCTTGCTGGATGAGTTGAGCCTTGGCTTGGCCCCCATTGTTATCAAAGACATTTATGCGCAACTGCCGCGTATTACGGGCACGGGGATGAGTGCGATTTTGGTAGAACAGGATGTGACGCGGGCGTTGTCGGCGGCGGCGAAATTCATCTGTTTGCAGGAAGGTCGGGTGTCGTTGCAAGGCCTGCCCGGTGCGCATTCCCGCGATGCGATTTCCGCCGCTTATTTTGGAACCTGATGCCATGGATATGATCAACACAGTGGTGCAAGGGGTTCTGGTGGGCGGGCTTTATGCGCTGTTTGCGGCGGGCCTGAGCCTGATCTTTGGGGTGATGCGGCTGGTCAATATAGCACACGGCGATCTGATTGTGCTGGCGGCCTATGTGGCGCTGGTGGTGGTGCAGATGCTGGGGATACACCCTTTGTTGGCGCTGACCCTCGTGGTGCCGCTGCTGGCGGGGTTTGGCTATGCCTTGCAGCGCATCATCCTGAATCGGACGCTGGGCAAGGATTTGCTGCCACCTTTGTTGGTGACATTCGGGCTGTCGGTCATTTTGCAAAACGGGCTTCTGGAGGTGTTCACCGCCGACAGCCGCAAGTTAAGTGCGGGCGCGCTGGAGGTGGGCAGTTTCAAACTTGGGGATGCAATATCCGTGGGGTACCTGCCGCTGTTGATGTTCGGCACAGCCGTTGCGGTGATCGCTGGGTTGCAGTTTCTATTCTACCGCACCGCCCTTGGCCGCGCGTTTCGGGCCACATCGGATGACGCGGAAATCGCGCAACTGATGGGGTTGGACAAGCGGCATGTCTTTGCGATGGCGATGGCACTGTGTTTGGGCGTGGTGGCGATTGCCGGGGTATTTCTGGCGATCCGGTCGAATTTCGATCCATTCATGGGGCCGGCGCGGCTGATCTTCGGGTTTGAGGCAGTGATTATCGGGGGTTTGGGCAATCTGTGGGGAACGCTGGTAGGCGGGGTTATTTTGGGCGTCGCACAAGGGGTCGGCGCCGAGATCAACCCCGGCTGGCAGGTGCTGGCGGGGCATGTCGCCTTCATTCTGGTGTTGGCGGTGCGCCCCAAAGGCCTGTTCCCAAGGATTGACGGATGACACACAGCATTTCGCGCAGCACGAATGCCAGTCGGGTGGCCGCAATGGTCGCGGTTTTACTGCTGATTGGGTTGGTGTCTGCGCCCTGGTGGACCAGTTCCGCGACATTGCGCCTGATCGGCGAGTTTTCGGTCTACCTCGCCCTTGCCACGCTGTGGAACCTGCTTGCGGGCTATACCGGCCTCGTTTCGGTGGGCCAGCAGGCCTATGTCGGCCTTGGCGGCTATGTGCTGTTTTCGGTGGCGCTGTTTTTGGGCATCAACCCGGTCTACGCGATCCCTATGGCGGGGCTGGTCTGTGCGGTTCTGGCGGTGCCAGTGGCGGCCTTGGTGTTCCGGCTGAACGGCGCATATTTTGCCATTGGCACATGGGTTGTGGCCGAGGTGTTCCGACTGTCGATGGCCCAAGTATCGGCGCTTGGTGGCGGGTCTGGCACTAGCCTGCCCGTAGCCGTGATGAAACCTTTGGGCGATAAGGCCGCGCGCGAGGCCATGATTTACTGGCTGGCGATTGCCCTTGGCGCAGGCTGCGTGGCGCTGGTGTATGGGCTGCTCAGGTCGCGCATCGGGCTGGCATTGACCGCCATTCGGGATAGCGAAGTGGCATCATCCAGCCTTGGGGTGCCCATCGCGAGGGTGAAATACGGCGTCTACATCGCGGTATCGGCAATGACGGGCATGGTTGGGGCGCTGATATTCTTGCAAAAGTTGCGCATTTCCCCGGATGCGGCGTTTTCGGTGAATGACTGGACGGCGTTTGTGATTTTCATCGTGGTGATCGGTGGCATTGGCACGATTGAGGGGCCGATTATTGGCACCATCGTCTATTTCCTGCTGCGGGAATTTCTGGCGGATTATGGATCGGTCTATCTGCTGTTTCTGGGCGCGCTGGCGATTGTGGTGATGCTGGTCGCACCCAAGGGCATCTGGGGCTATATCGCAGGTCGCTATCGGCTGTCACTGTTTCCCGTGGGGTACAAAATCACCTGGAAGGACTAAGCTATGGCTGACCTATCACGCAAGCGCATCATCACCTGCGCCATTACCGGGGCCATTCACACGCCCACCATGTCGGACGCCCTGCCCTATACGGCAGATGATATAGCGCGTGAGGCGATTGCGGCGGCAGAAGCGGGCGCGTCGATCCTACATCTGCATGCGCGACGGCCCAATGATGGCGGTGTCAGCATTAACCCCGACCATTTCGCGGCGTTTCTACCCCGCATCAAACAGGCGACCGGGGCGGTGATCAACCTGTCCACCGGCGGCAGTCTGACCAACACGATTGAAGACCGCATCGCCCCGGCCCTGCGGTTTTCGCCCGAAATGTGCAGCCTGAACATGGGGTCGATGAATTTCGCCTTTCACCCGCTGGCCAAACGCTATGACACATGGAAATTTGATTGGGAAAAGGACTATGTTGCCAATTCGGATACGTTCATTTTCCGCAACACATTTCGAGATATTGCCAATGTGGCCAATACTTTAGGGCCGCATGGCATCAAGTTTGAACATGAATGTTATGACGTGGGGCATCTCTATAACCTCAAATTCGGCATGGATAGCGGGCTGTTCAAAGCGCCGATCTTTATTCAGTTCGTGTTTGGCATTCTGGGTGGCATCGGGCCGGAGGTGGACAATCTGGTGTTCATGAAACGCACGGCGGATCGGCTGTTTGGGGCCGATTACCGTTGGTCTGTGCTGGGGGCTGGTGGGGCGCAAATGCCGCTTGCCACCACGGGCAGCCAGATGGGCGGCAATGTGCGGGTGGGGCTGGAGGACAGTCTGCACATCTCGCGCGGGAAACTGGCGACGTCCAACGCGGAGCAGGTCACAAAAATCCGCCGGATCATCGAGGATTTGGGCTGCGAGGTGGCAACACCGGACGAGGCGCGCGAGATTTTGGCGCTGAAAGGCGCAGACCGAGTTGCCTTTTAGGATGGGCAACAAGCCGTCAAAACCCGGCAGGCAACGTGCATATTTTATGGCTCCACCCACTCAGGGCCAGAAGGTGCCGCAGGACAGGCCAATATCGCCGGGGGCCAAGGGGGCGGGTGTGAAAAGCCGACGTAACCGCTATCGGTTTAACAGGTTCGGGGGCGATGGCCCGCGCAGGCGACCAAGGCAGAACAGCAGCATCAACCCGTTCAGAAAACTGGCCCTTGAACTGCACGCCAACCAGTTGGTGTTCGGCGCGCGCCCCCCTGCTGCGCCTGCGCGACGCCATTGGCCCGATCATCGGCGCGAACCTCGGCCCAAGCCATCTGTTCTGGATGGGGGCCGATCCCCTTGTGGCGGCTTCAGCACTTGGCCCGGCCATGCATCACGGCCATGCCAAGGACAGGTTGCTGAACTGTCCCCCGCACGCCACGCGCAGCCTGTTGGAAAACGGATCGCTGACCGACGTGCCAACCGCGCGTGAGGCTATATCACCCATGGCTTTTGTCATGGCAAGGAATGGTGGCGCAGCTTTTGCTACCGGTTGCAGATGGCCGGATGTGACGGCTGGCTGTCAATAGAACATGAAGATGTTTTGCTGACTGCTTATGAGGGGCTGCAAAATTCGGTGGCTTCGATGAACGGTGTCGCCCCTAGGGCGGCCCCCGACTTCAAACTTCAAGAGACATAACCTGTGGGTTGGAAATTGCCCCAGTGCCGTGCAAACCTCACTACAACCCGCCACCACTGCGCTTGATGGCGGGCCACCGGCCAACGCGTTAAAGGATTTCGGATAGTTTCACAGTGCGGCCTTCGGCAACCGACAGCAACGCCGCTTCGGCAAGGGCCAGCGCCATCATCCCATCCTCGCCGGTGGTTGGTGTAGGCTTGCCATCCGCGACCGAGGCCACAAAGGCAGCAATTTCATTGGCATAGGCAGCCGTGTAGCGCGACATAAAAAAGTTCAGCAGCGGTGCAGAATGAAAGCCATCCTTATCCGCCAATGTCACGCGGGTTTCGCTGTGGTTTTCCGCCGACGCCATGCCTTTGGATCCCAAAACCTCGATCCGCTGATCATAGCCGTAGGTCGCGCGCCGGGTGTTGGTGATGATCGCCTGTTTGCCAGTGGCCGTGCGCAGGATAACGTTGACACTGTCAAAATCGCCCAGCGCGCCGATTGCTTTGTCGGTCAGCACCGAGGCCGCCGCCATTACGGTTTCCACCTCTTCGCCAAGCAGCCAACGGGCCATGTCAAAGTCGTGAATGGTCATATCGCGGAAAATCCCGCCCGACCGGGTGATATAGTCGGCAGGCGGCGCGCCGGGGTCACGGCTGGTGATCGTGACCATTTCCACATCGCCAATACGGCCTGCGTCGATGGCTGCTTTGACCGTCATGAAATCGGGGTCAAACCGGCGGTTGAAGCCCACCATCAACGTGCCTTTGTTGGCCTTGACCGCTTTGATACAGGCAATCACCCGCTGCAATGAAAGATCAATTGGCTTTTCGCAGAACACCGCCTTACCCGCCTTGGTAAAGCGTTCGATCAGGTCGGCATGGGTATCTGTTGGCGTGCAGATCACCACCGCATCCACATCGACCGATGCCAAAATCGCGTCAATCGTGCGGATATCGCAGCCGTAGCTGTCTTTGATCGCCTGAGAAGCGGCGGCAACAGGATCGGCAATCGCCACCAGATGTGCGCCGGGAACTGACGCTATCGCAGACGCATGCACCTTTCCGATGCGGCCCGCGCCAAGGATTGCGAAGTTAACAGTCATAGTCACCCTTTCTGCAGGCTGCAAATCGCCGCCCGTTTGCTACTTTATCTTTGGCACCTGAAATCAGGCCGCGCCTTCAAACCCAGCGCCTGTTTTTGCCCCGGTGATATAAGCCACCACATCCTGCCCATCGGTTTCGGATTTCGGCAGGTTGGCCACAATACGGCCCCGACGGAAGACAACGATTCTGTCCACAAGATCGAAGACCTGCCGCATATTGTGCGAAATCAGGATCAGCGGCTCGCCGTTTTCTTTCAGCGTGCGGATGATGTTTTCCACCTGCGCGGTTTCCTGCACGCCCAAGGCCGCAGTCGGCTCATCCATGATGACCAGCTTCGATTTGAACGCCGCGGTGCGCGCAATCGCCACGCACTGCCGCTGCCCGCCAGACATGTTGCGGATGGTGTTCATCAGGTTCGGGATCTTGACCCCGGTTTTTACCAAGGCTGCCATCGCGGCCTCTCGCATCGCCTTTTTGTCGAGGATCGAGAACGGGCCAAGGTTAAAACGGATGCGTTCCCGCCCCAGAAACAAGTTCGATGGCACGTCCAGATCATCGGCAAGGGCCAGCGTTTGAAACACTGTTTCTATCCCTGCCTCGCGCGCTTCGATCGGCGAATTGAAACTATGCTCTGCGCCGTCGAACACGATCTGCCCGCGCGTGGGTTGTTCCACCCCGGTAATCTGCCGCACAAAGGTGGACTTGCCCGCCCCGTTGTCGCCCATGATTGCCACATGCTCGCCACGCTGCAGGGCAAAACTGGCGTCGGTCAGCGCATGTACACCGCCGTAATGTTTGGTCAGGTTACGCGTTTCAAGAATGATGTCAGACATAACCTATCCCCGCCCCCGTTTGGTTTGACGCCACTGGTCCAGCACCACGGCACCGACGATGATCACGCCTTTCACCATTTCCTGATAATAGGCATCCAGCTTCAGGAACGTGAACCCCGAAATGATCACGCCAAAGATCAACGCGCCAAGGCAGGTGCCGATGATCGACCCGCGCCCCCCTTGCAGCGACACCCCGCCAATGACCGCCATGGCGATGGCATCCAGTTCGTACATCACCCCCATGCCGGCCTGCGCGGTCAGGTTTTTGGAGGACAGCACAATCGCTGCCAGCGCCGCCAAAGCGCTTGCGATGGTGTAAACCAGTACCTTGTGACCGGTCACATTAATGCCCGACATCCGGGCTGCCTGTTCGTTCGACCCGATGGCATAGCAATGCTTGCCGTATTTCGTTTGCGTCATGATCAGATGGAACAGCACCGCCAGACAGACAAAAATCAAGACGGGCATCATGCCCTTGCCGATGGCGGCATAACTTTCGGTCGGGAATGAAATCGGGTTGCCCTTTGACCACCATTTTGCACAACCGCGCGCCGCCACCATCATGCCCAAAGTGGCAATGAACGGTGGAATGCGGGTGTAAGCGATCAACGCACCATTGACAAAGCCCGCGAACAGCCCAACAGCCAGCCCCACCAGCAGCGGCACAATGACAGGCAGGTCCATCCATGCGTCCCCAAAGATTGCCTTGGGATTTGGGTTGCCGTTGACGATAGCCACTTGCGCAAAGCTCATCGTGACCATCGCGGTGATGCCAACAATAGACCCCGACGACAGGTCTATCCCGCCGGTAATGATCACCTGCGTCACCCCAAGTGCGATTATGCCCACGATGGCGACTTGCAGGATGATGATTTGCAGGCGCTGTTCGTTGAACAGCGTGTCAACGTTCTCTCGCGTGTTAAACAAAAAGCTGTCACCGACCACCAACTGACCCAGAAGCTCGAAGGCCAGAATGATCAGTATCAGGGCGGCAAGTACGTTCAGTTCCGGCGGCCGGGTGCGCTTTTTCGCATCGTAGCTGAGCCCGCCGACCCCGTGAGATGTGTTCGCCATGTCTCGCCCCTTCGCCAATGGTTCCATCGCGGCCTGCACAATCGTCAGGCTTTAGTTGGAATTGGGCGGCACCTGTTGTGCCGCCCAACTTAGTATAACCCTAAAGGTCAGTTCTTCGCCAAATAGTCGGCGATGTTGGCAGGGGTGACCAGCTCAAACGGCACGTAGACCTTTTGCTCGACTGCTTCGCCCGCAGCAAGCTTCACGGCCGCGTCCAGCGCGCCGCCGCCCTGGGCCGCCGCATTCTGGAACACGGTGATGTCCAGCTCGCCCGCCTGCATGGAGGCCAGTGCGTCTTGCGTGGCATCCACGCCGCTGACAAGAACCGAAGCCATGTCGATGCCTGCTGCTTTGAGCGCTTGCAGCGCGCCAAGTGCCATTTCGTCATTGTTTGCGATCACGCCGTCAAAGGCGGCACCGGTCGACAGCCAGTTGGTCATAAGGTTCTGCGCCTCGTCACGCGACCAGTTAGCGGTCTGCTGGTCGATGACGTTGATCTTTACCGGGCAGTTCCCGGATTCGATCACGTCATAAATGTTCTGTGTGCGCTGAACGGCCGCCTGATTCGACAGCTGCCCTTGCATGACATAAACGCTGACCTCTGTTTTGCCCCCCTCGGCCCAAAGCCGGCACTGCTCGGTTACGCCCTTGCTGCTTGATTCAGTTTCGTTTGAAGCGACGAAGGCCTGATTATCTGGCAGCGTGTCAACGTTAATTGGCTGACGGTTCACATAGACCAGCGGTACACCCGCCGCAGCAGCGGCATCGGTCATCGCCTGTGTTGCCGAGGTATCAACCGGGTTGACGATAATCGCGGTCACTCCCGATGCGATGAAGTTGTTGATCTGGTCCAACTGCTTGGCCACATCATCTTGCGCATCCTCAATTTGCACCGACAGGCCCCCCGCATCGGCCTGTGCCTGAATGCCATTGCGCAGCACCGTCAGAAAGTTGTCATCGAACCGCGCCATCGACACGCCGATTCCTTCGGCCATGGCTGATGTGGACATAAGTGCTGCAAAACCTGCAACGAGTAGAGCCTTTTTCATGGTTTTCTCCTCCCAGAGTTAGCCTGCCATCCATTACGGCAGGCATGGTAAACGTCTTCCCCCGCTGGGTGCGCATGGCGCGACCCAAACGACTCGATCTGCCCATTTGTTCAGGCTGATTACTTTCGACCACAGCGTCAACACTTTTTTGCAACCGGTTGCAAAATGACCTGAACCCGCACAATGGGCTTGCTGATGTGTCATGCCGCTTCCGTTGAAAGGTAGTCGATACTGGCCTGCAATGCTGTTCGCGGATCAGACAGCGCGTGAATTGAAGGCGCAAATGCTTCATAAGACACGGGTCCGGTGTAGCCCGCCGCCTGAAGTGCAAGAATTTGTTCGACATTCCCCAGCCGGTCAGTGGCATCCACCAGAACCCTGTGCGAATCCGCCATCTGCCCAATTGTCACTGCCCTGTCGACCACCCCTGAAATATGCACAATTCCGGTATGCTTGGGGAAATATGGCCCGCCGTTGGCCAGCGTATGGTGGAACGTATCATGCACCAGTTTGAACCGCCCCGTGGCATCCAGCGCCTCAATCGCATCAACGGCTTCGGCCTTGTAGCGCAGGGCGCAAATCTCAAACCCTAAAGGTTCTACCATGCCCACAAGGCCGTGGTCTTCCAGCATCGGCTTTAAAGCCCGCAGCGCCACGCGAAGCGCTGCCTGCCGCTCGCCGTTGCCCAAGCCCTGATTGTCATTGCGTGGGATCAGACTAACCGCTTCAGCCCCCGCAGCCTTGGCAATCTTGATCAGCGCCAAAGCCTCGTTCGCCTTGGTATCGGACCAGTCATTAAAACGCTTCACCTCGGCCACGGCCAATATCCGCAAGCCTTTGGTGCGCGCCAAAGCGCCCGCCGCTTCCGGGGCCATGCCGTCAAACAACGCTTGCGGCAAATCGTTTCTGACCTCGACGCCGACACAGCCAAGTGCCGCGGCCATGTCCAGCAATTCAACATAATTCAATCTGGCCACGGTCATGTGGTTCAACGCAAACGAGATCATTGCATCGCCTTCCAAGCCTTGCATCAACAGGCCACGACCCTGCGTCTAAGCTGGCAAAGTCGTCAATGGTACAGCGTAGTTTTACATCATATCTGACGAAAAACTAGGGAAATGTATGACGATATTTCGTCAGACACTTTCAGGCAAATACAAGTCGGGCGGCAGAAAATGCTGCCCCGCAAAAGCTGGCACGCCGTTTAATACGGCGTCACGCGCCATTCCGATCAGATCGGAACAAAGTCGCTGTAACGGCGTTGCGATCACCATGGTCACATTGCGCGATATCAGGGCAGAACGGCTTTCTGGCGTCAGCTCGTTGACGATCAACGCCACTTCGCCGGGCGCCCGCATTTCGCGGATAGCGGCTATCGCGCCCTCCATCCCACCGCCTGCGCAGTAGATACCGCGCAAATCCGGATGCCGACCCAAAAGGTCCAATGTTGCCTCATAGGTCAACTGCCGCGTTTCCAGATTGACCAGCGTATCCAGCACCCGGAAATGCGGCGCATATTCACGGAAATAGCTGCGAAATCCCGTCTCTCGCAACTCGTGCCCGTGCCACCGATATCCGCCCACAAAGACCGCAATCTTGCCCGGCTGATGCGTTGCGGTGACAATCATATGCGCGGCGATACGGCCCACCTTCATATTGTTAAGGCCAAGATAATTCTGCCTTACCCCTTGGGCAAAGTCGTTCAACAAGGCGAAACAAGGCACATTGCGCGCGTTCAGCCGTGTTACCGCATCCGACACATCCGGGTGGGTGACTGCGGTGGCAGCCACTGCATCAACACGTCCGGCAAACCCTTCCATCAAACCCGCAAAATCGGCAGGCGTTTGCGACGCGGCAAATTCGATCAGAACTGACGCGCGCACACCGATCGCGACCGCCGTGGCCCGTTCTAACTCTGCCTTGAACTGCTGGTAAAACGCCTGCCTCTCTTTGTGCAACACCACGCCAAGCCGCAGTCTCGGCATCTCAGACTGAACACGCTGCCCGATCAGGGCAGCGGCATGATAGCCCACAGCGCGCGCGGCATCATAAACGCGGCCAGCGGTATCTTCGCGAACTTTCTCGCGCGCGTTCAGCACCCGGTCAACAGTGGCCGGTGACAGCCCCGCTTCACGTGCAACATCGTGGATGGTGGGGCGGCGTGCCATGCTTGGTTCCTGACGATAAGACATCATTTTTCGAATATATCTTGATGTGTTCTGACGAAATGTGCAAGGCCCCGTCTTGGCGATTTACCCCCTATCAGGCTATGCATCTGAAATGTAACTTTTGTCTGTGCTCACCGCATGCTTGTGCAACAAACAATCATATCGGGCACGGAGCAGCCCGCCCGCCCAAAGGCGGGACAAAAAGGAGGACAGTTTGGGAAAGCGGAATTACAGCCTTCTTGGCCCTGACGCGCAGCGCGCGGTCGAGACGGGGCTGGCAGCGGCGCAGTGGTATCACTCAGACGTGCCACGCAAGGATATGAAGGCGCTGATGATCCGCGTCGACAGCCCCGCCATCCGCGACACGGTGATCCTGTTCGGCTGTATGATTACCTTTGCCGGCATTGGTGTGGCCCTGTGGCCCAGCCTGTGGTCGGTGCCGTTCTGGCTGACCTACGGGGTGCTTTACGGCAGCGCGATGGACAGCCGCTGGCATGAATGCAGCCATGGCACCGCATTCAAAACACCGTGGATGAACGCGGCTGTTTACAACATTGCTTGCTTTTGCATCGTGCGCAATCCGGTGGCATGGCGGTGGAGCCATGCACGCCATCATACAGACACCGTCATTGTCGGGCGCGATCCGGAAATCGCCGTCATGCGGCCGCCCGAATTCACCCGTGTCATCGGCAATTTCTTTGGCATCTTTGATGCATGGAACGGCTGGACCCGAATGCTTTATAACGCGGCTGGCAAGGTGCATCCCGAAGAGGCCACGTATATCCCCGCGCACGAGCAGCACAAAGTTGTGGCCGTGGCACGGATATGGCTGGCGATTTACGCGGGGACCGTTGGCCTTGCAGTTTGGACGGCGTCTATCTTGCCGCTGATGGTGATCGGGTTGCCGCGGCTGTATGGGGCCTGGCACCATGTGATGACGGGCCTGTTGCAGCATGGCGGGTTGGCTGACAATGTGACCGACCACCGATTGAACAGCCGCACCGTGTATATGAACCCGGTCAGCCGGTTCATTTACTGGAATATGAATTATCACGTCGAACACCACATGTTTCCCATGGTGCCCTATCACCGCCTGCCAGAGCTGCACGCGCGCATCAAACATGACCTGCCTGCACCAAACCCGTCCATTGCCGACGCGTTTCGTGAAATGTGGCCTGCGCTAAGGCGGCAGCTGCGCAATGAGGACTATTTTATTCAGCGCGATCTGCCCGGCACCGCCCAGCCCTACCGCGATGATTTTCACACCGCCGCCCTTGGCGCAGCAGAATGAGGACGACATGAGCCAATGGATTGACGCCTGCGCCACGGGTGACATCGACGAAGAGGATTTGTTCCGCTTTGATCATGGCAGTCAGACCTATGCCATTTACCATTCCCCAGAAGGCAAATTCTTTGCGACCGCAGGAAAATGCACCCATGAGGAAGTTCATTTGTGCGATGGCCTGGTCATGGGTCATCTTATTGAATGCCCCAAGCACAACGGCCAGTTTGATTATCGCACCGGTGAGGCAAAACGCGCGCCCGTTTGTGTGAATTTGCGAACCTTTCCGGTGAAGGTGGAGGACAAACGGGTTTTTATCGACGTATCCTAAGAAAAACTCAGCTGCAGGGCGCAAGACCCCGCTGAAAGCGACCATGCGGCCGAGGAGGCCCAGGCCATGAAAAACACGCGAATGACAGTGGCGGACCTGCGGGCGGTCAAAGGGCAGCGGATGCTGTCGATGCTATATGTCGAAACCCTTGATGAGGCAGCGGCGGCGGCCATGGCAGGTGTTGACGTGCTGTCAATCGTGGCACCGCTGTGGACACCGCAAATGCGCGAAGCCGCCGGTGCCTGCTTTGTGCAGGTCGGCTTGCTGTATGGGGAATTGGTCACGACCGAGGATTACCTGCGCGCCGCTTTCAAAGCACAGGCTGTGGGGGGCGATGCATACTATTGCGGGGCATCGCTGGGCACCGTGCGGCGCATGTCGGACGAAGGCCTGCCCGTTGTAGGCCATGTTGGCCTGGTGCCGTCAAAAGCAACCTGGACTGGCGGCTTCAAGGCGGTCGGCAAAACCGCAGTGTCCGCGCTTAAGGTCTGGCAAGACATGTGCGCCCTAGAGGCCGCAGGTGCCATCGCGGTGGAGCTGGAGGTGGTCCCGGCCCGTGTCGGCGCAGAACTAAGCCGCCGATCATCGCTGGTGACATTCGGGATGGGTGCGGGGTCCGGGACCGATGCGCAATATCTGTTTGCGGAAGACGTCTTGGGCTACACACGCGGCCATCGCCCACGCCACGCCCGCGCCTATCGCAATTTCCGCAGTGAATATGACCGTTTGCAAGCCGAACGTGTGGCAGCCTTTGGCGAATTTGTAGCCGACGTAAAGGCAGGGCACTATCCGGGCGCAGAACATGATGTGTCTGTTGCGGACGCCGAATTCGATGCATTCCTAACGGGCTTGGGCCAAGATTAGGGCTACATCGACGGCGATGTTGATTGAACAGGGCCATGTCGCCGCCCCGTATGACAAAGATCAATCGTCCCCGTTTGAACCGGCGGCCCCGGTGCGGCCATCCGCAGGTGCCGCGCATAGGAACAGACAATGGCAAAGTCCGCATCATGCGATCGAAGTATGATCTGCTACGGATATCTGCAGCCGCCGATTGGGGGCACAGTGGTGGGCTTTGTTCGAAAATGGCGGTGCTGTCAGGCGCATGCGAACCAGTCTTCGTTATCGCTACCCCACTTGTCGATCCGGCAGCGAGAAGGCCGCGTCATCCGGCGAGAGTGGCGGCGCGGGTCGTCTTTTAGGCGTCGCAGTTTTGGCGGTGGCGCTCCGTCGAAAAATGGTTGTGGACCGAGGCATGCACTGAGGCGAACTTCTGCAACGCTCGCATGCGCCGAAACCGCAACATCGCCCGCCATCGACTTTGGGATGGCACGTGCGAATTTTCCGCCCGGTTGTTGAGCCAGCGCCCCTTCTCCCGATCATCGCCGCCGCCGAGGTCCTTCAGGGCAGCACCGTAGGATCGAAGACGATCCGTGACCATGGTCTTGGGTCTGCCACGCCATTTCATGGATTTCTTGAGGAATTTCAGGGCTGGCTTACGATCGCGGTTTTTGGTGACGAGGATTTCCAGCACCTCGCCCTCGTGATCGACCGCTCGCCAGAGGCAATGCGTCACACCGTTGATTTTCACGTAGACCTCGCCCATGCGCCACTGTCAGTGGCGGTATGCGCGCATCGCGTCGACACGCTTGCTACGGATCTCGGCCGCAAACATCGGGCCGAACCTGTTCCACCAGGACCGCACTGTCTCATGGCTGATCTCGATGCCACACTCATGCAACAGGTCGTCGACGTTTCGCAGCGACAGCGGAAACCGGATGTAGAGCATCACCGCCAGGCGGATGATCTCGGGGCTCGTCTTGCAGTAGCGGAAGGGGAAAGATTTTGTTATGTCCGCAGGCTAGCCGGGCGTCTATGTCGACTCAAGAGGAGTTTCTCTGACAACACCTTCGGCGAAAGCCGCTTCAGGATTTGAATGTAGAAATCCAAGATCGGCTCATCTGAGGGCATGGCGTTTGTCACCCCCATCACGAACTGCACATAAAGTGGCCCTCGCAGCCGCCCGTCGTGCTGCATGGTGGCGGCCTGTACGATATGACTAGATCAAAGGCTTCGATTTCCGGCTTTACACCGTAGCACAGCATTTCTGCCGCCGGCCAAGCCACCAGATCGGGCGGGTTTTCATAAACGCGGGTGGGGAAATTGTTCGACCCCTCGGAAAGCGATGCCATGTCGGGGCGCAACGGCAGCATCCCGCCCCGCGCTTGGCTCGCGCCACTCCGGCACCCGGCTGAAAGTTGAATGATCATGACGGGGAAATGGGCCTCCAACTCCTCTTTCAGACACGGGCAAACCGATCCGGGTCGGATGTCGGCTTGCCCGCGTCATCGCGGACATGGCAATGCGCGATTGACGCCCCTGCCTCGAACGCCTCATGCGTGCTTTCGATCTGTTCGGCGATGGAAATCGGCACGGCGGGGTTGTTGGCTTTGGTCGGAAGCGATCCGGTGATTGCCACGCAGATGATGCAAGGATTTTGCATGGGGCGGTGACTCCTTTTGATCCTTTGGCACGTGATAGGACAGTGCCAATTTTGGCAGCCTATTGGTTACCTTGTGCTGACTGCGTCGCTGACCATCGTCATCAGCCGCAACTTTTGCAGTTCGAACACTTTGTCCCGCACCTCGGCGAATTTTGTCAGATGCGGCATTTCCATGTGCTTGTCCCATTCCGCGCGATTGGTCCAATTTTCATAAAACGTGAACTCGGCCGGATCGTCGTTGTCCTGATGCAGCCAATATTCAACGCAGCCCGGTTCCATGCGGGTGGGCGCGATCAGGGCGGTGAGAAAGGCACGGGTTTAGTCGATCTGGCCGTTCAGGGCGCGCAGATGGGCAATGACGGTAAGCTGTTCGGGCATGGTCATCCTCGGTTTTGGTATTTATCAATTCGCAGATAAGGCCTTGAACGCCGCGATCATCAAGGCTGCGTTGTCGGGCGTGCAGTCCAGCCGTCCGGCCTCAATCTCCAGCGCAATTTCAACCACCCGACGGTTCATTGGCGCATCCCGGCCCGCTCTCGCCAAAGCATCGACCACGAGGCCATTCACATCGGCTATCTCGGCCCGGCGGCCTTTGCGCCAATCCTGCAAAGAACAAGTCAGGGTGTCTTCACGCGAAAATGTCTGCAGGACCTTTTCGAATATCTGATCGACATAGCGTTCGGGATCGTTGCTCATCACGGGCGGCATTCCGATGATCGGCATGATGGTGGCGCCATCTGCAAGGGCCGCTCGCATCGCCTCATATCCAGCGGCGCGCATCACATCCAACATCCCCGGCACGCGGGCCGCGTCATTTAGTGCAGTGTTGATAATGGCAGACGGGATCAGTTCGGCAGCGTTTACTACAAGCTTCATCCATTTCGCGGAATGAATATCGTCCGTCACCTCGACGGTGCCAGAATGGCGCAGGAGGTCTGCCACGGCCTCGACGCGGTGAGCTTGCGCAGGGTCAAGGGCGCCCAAGGCAAACCAGCTTTCGTCATGGTCGTTTTGTCGACTGGTAATCCCCGGCACCCACATGTTGGAGGCGATTTCAATCACCGCACCAATGGTCCGCTCGCGTCCGACGATGGATGCAATGTCTTCGTGGGTCATGCCATTTTGCAGGCCAACGATAAATCCGTCTGCTGCCAGCACAGGCTTTATCAACTCACAAGCCCAACGCGTGTCGTAGGCTTTGACGACTAGAAACACGATGTCGAAGGGCACTTTGACTTCGGCCACTTCACATAGGTGCAGGGCGGGAACCGTGGCATGAATTTGCCGGGTTGGCAGGTTGACGGTGATGCCGTTCGCGCGAATAGCCTCTACATGCGCAGGCCATTGGTCAATGAAGGTAACGTCCAGCCCCGCCAGGACAAAATCTGTCGCAATTGCAGCGCCTTGAGCGCCAGTGCCCAAAAAAGCAATGCGCGGGGATTTGGGGCGTTGGGTCAACTTAGTTCTCCTGATTGCGCTGCCGATTATTTGAGCGCGACGTATCTTTCGGGTGCCAGCGTGGTGATCCGCACCGCAGTGTGGGTGCCAGCGGCAGAACCGATTTGCGCCTGAATTTGCATAGCCAATGCAGTCAGCATTTTGCGTGTCCGGTCCGGGTTTGGCATGATCTGCAATTCGACATTGATGCGCGGAAGATCGGGCATTGCCAGCACAGGAAGAATTGCGAATTGGCACGCTGCAACGTCAACATTCAGAACATCGCAAAGCATGGCACGCAGCGGGTGCAATGCACGGGCCAATCCATCGCGGCATCCAGGCAGCAGGGTTTCATCGACATATATTTTGAGATTGGGCATTTTCCTGCCATCACTCAGCTGTCAGCACAAAGTTGAAGGGCGAGCGCCAGTTTGTCTGCTGCCCCTCCAAGCGTTCAAACGGTGCTATCAGGGACGCTTTCACGCCAAACACCGCATCGGACGTCAAATACTCGTCACCCCCCACAAACGTGTGCGTGACAAGGCGCTGATAGCCGGGTGCGGTGATCAGGTAGTGCATATGCGCAGGGCGGTAGGGATGACGGCCAAGGTGGGCAAGCATTTGTCCAACTGGCCCATCATCGGGAATGGGATAGCTAACAGGCTTTATCCCCCTGAACGCATACCGCCCGTCGGCCCCGCTGACAAAAACCCCACGGTTGTTGCCCGGCGGCTGTATCCCCGGTTGCTGCACATCGTAAAACCCGTCTGCATTATCGGACCACACATCCACCGTGGCCCCGGCAATGGGCTTGCCCGTCAGATCAAGCACACGCCCCTCGAACAGGCAGCTTTCACCCTTGCCATCAAGGCAAATGCTATCGCCCATCTGGCGTTTTGGGGCGTTATCAACATGGAAGGGGCCAAAGACGGTGTTTTCCGTGGCGCCGGGTGGCCTGCGGTTGTTGATCGCATCGAGCAGCATCGAAAATCCAAGCGTATCTGACAGCAGAATGAATTCCTGCCGTTCACTGGAACAGATTTGGCCGGTCTTGGTCAGAAAATCGACAGCAAGGCCCCATTCATCCTGTGAAAGATGCACCTCTTTTGCAAAGTCATGCAGATGGCGGACCAAGGCAGACATCACTTCTGCCAGCCGTGGATTGGCACTGCCAGCATGGCGCGCGTTGACAACTTCGGCGGATGCGGCTTCGGTGAAAGTTGGGTAGGATGTCATTGCGTTGGCTTTCTCATGGTTGGGCAGAATGACCTGCAAATGCGCGGGCAAGCAGGGCAGCTAAGGCATCACGTTCAATTGGACGGGGATTCCAGTAGGGATTGGCCGTCGCAAGGTCGAGCGCGCGGGGCAAGTCAGCGACCCTCAGGCCAATCGACGCCAATGAAACGGGCGCACCAATTTCGTGGGCAAACTTGGTCAGCCCTTTATGCGCCGTGTCAGTGCCAAAAATCGCCGCCACCGGGCGCAGTAGTTCAGGCACGGCGGCTTCGGTGTAGGCCACTGCATGCGGCAGGATCACGGAGTGCGTTTCGGCATGCGGCAGATTGAACCCGCCGCCCAACGCGTGGCAAAGCTTGTGATGCAATGCCATGCCGACCTGCCCCAACACGGTGCCGCACAGCCATGCACCATACAGCGCCTCGCCCCAGTCATAGTCTGTTTGCGCGCCACCCTTCAGCTTTGGCAGGGCTGACGCCAGCGCCCGTATCCCTTCCACTGCCATAAGCGATGAAATCGGGTTTCGGTCGCGGGCATATAGCCCCTCAACCGCGTGGGCGATGGCGTTCATCCCGCTGGATACCACCATTTTCGGCGGCAAAGATCGCACCAGCGCCACATCATACAGGATAACCGTTGGCCGCACGCGTGGATCGGTCAATGTGGTCTTGCGGCCACCCTCTGTCTGACCAAGGATAGGCGTCGCTTCGGACCCAGCAAAAGATGTGGGAATGACGATCTGAGGCAACCCCGTGCGTAACGCCAATGCTTTGGATAGGCCAATGGTAGACCCGCCGCCTATTGCCACCAAACAATCGGCCTGCGCCACATTCAGCGCCAACAACGCCTGATCTGTTACTTCAACAGGCGTGTGCATTGTCGCACCCGAAAAGTGGCCCACGCCAAGTTGGCCAAGGCTTGCCAATAGTGCTTTGCCTGCGTCGGTTTGTTCTGGCGTTGTCAGCACCAAAACACGGGCGCGACCAAGTGCCGATACCTCAGCTGCAACAGTGTGCAACGCGCCGGGTGAAAAAACCACACGCTGCGGGGCTGCGACAAATGCAAATTTGGGCTGGAAAAGCGATGTAGCCACGCTGTGTCCTCGTTGGAATATAGCCCTCACTCCCTGCCACTAGGGCAAGGTGACTGGGAACATCAACTTGTAGTCAGTTCAGGTGCGAACCAGAATTTTCAAATGCTGGCCCGACGGGTCCAGCAAGGCGTCAAACCCTTTGGCAACCACGTCTGCCGCGTCGATCCGCGCCGTGATGACCTTTTCAACGGGGAATGTGCCGGACGCGATCAACCGGGCGATGCGCGGCCAAACTTGCACCGGGTAGCACCATGTCGCCTCTACCGTGATGTCCTTCAGCGCCCACTGCATCGCATCTATCGAAGCCCGTTTGATATGCAGACCCACCTGCACAACCTTACCCGCGCGGCGCACGGCATCGACGCAGGCATTCAGCGATGCCTCCATCCCCACACATTCCAATGCCACATCGACGCCAACGCCTTCTTCGGTCAAATCGCGCACCACTTCCAGCAGGTCTTGCGTTTTGGGATCGACCACCACCGCATAGGGCGCAATTTCAGTCACGATACGGCGACGGTTGGGGTTCGGCTCTGACACGATTATCACTGACGCCCCCGCTGCCTTGGCTGCCAGAATGGTCAACGCGCCAATAGGCCCCGCGCCGGATACCAGCACGGTTGACCCAGCCGTAACACCGCCCCGATCCACGCCGTACATGGCAACGGCAGCTGGCTCGATCATCGCGCCCTGTTCGTCCGTCAGATTATCCGGAATGGCTTGGGCGTTATAATCCTTGATCACCGCCTGTTCGGCCATACCACCCCAGGCCCATGACAGCCCCACACAGCCCATTTTGGGCGAAAGATGATATAGCCCCCGCTTTCCGAAATAATCATCGCGCGGGAACAGCAACGGCTGCACCGAAATGCGGTCACCCGGCTTCACATGGGACACGCCGGAGCCGACGCTTTTGACCCGCGCCGAAAATTCATGCCCCAAAATCTGCGGATTGGTCGCCCCGGTGTAAACATGCGGTTCCTGCGGCGTGACAATCGGCCCCGCAATATATTCGTGCAAATCAGTGCCGCATATGCCGGTCACAAATGGCTCGATCAACACATCATCGGCCAGCAACTTGTCCGACGGTGGCGCTACATCATCGACCCGAATGTCGCGGGCGGCGTGAAAACGGACAGCTCTCATGTGATCCTCTCAGGTTTTTTTGGCAGGGTCAGGCCCATCGCAAACGCAGTAATTGGACACTTTTCATGATACCTAACAACACCGGATCGCCGCGTGGACCACATTTTTATCCAATCCGGATGAATTCGTCGAAATGCAAAGCTGCATGGCGGGTTACGCTATCCAAAGGCAAAGCCTTAGACGGAGACCTGATCGTGACGGCACCTCAAATAACGCTTCCTGAAATCGGCTGGATCGGTGTCGGCAAGATGGGCAACCCGATGGCAACCCGGCTGATCGAGGCGGGGCATAAATTGACCATTTGTGATCCGGCAGTGGAAAACCGCGCCAGTCTGGTCGCGCGAGGCGCAGCAGTTTCGGCCATGGCGGGTGACGTGGCCGCGCGCTGTTCGCTGATTTTCGTCACCATCCCCAACGATGCTGTGCTTGCCCATCTGATCAACGATAGTGAAGATCAAACCGGATTTATGGCTCACATCTCTGCTGGGACCGTCTTGGTTGAAATGAGCACGGTTTCGCCGCAACTGTCAGAACGGGTTGCCAAAATCCTTGCCCGCCGGGGTGTGGGCTATTTGCGATGCCCGATATCGGGCAGCACAGCTTTGGCGCGGGCGGGCAAACTGACTGCCCTTGCGTCTGGCGATGTGGCGGCGTGGGACATGGCATCACCCTATCTGGATCTGATGGCAATGCGCAAATTCTACCTCGGACCGGGCGAAGAAGCGCGGTTTATGAAACTGGTGCTGAACACGTTGGTCGGGGCCACGTCGTCCATTCTGGGTGAGGCGCTTGTTCTGGGGGAACGCGGCGGTCTGACCCCGGCGCAAATGATGGATGTGATCACGCAAAGCGCCGTCGCTTCGCCGCTGATTGCCTATAAGCAAGATATGATCGCCCAGATGGATTTCAGCCCCGCGTTTTCAGTGACGCAAATGATCAAGGATTTCACCTTGATCACCGAAGCGGGCCGTGACGCGCAGGTGCCGATGTTTGTGGCAAACATGATTTTGCAGCAATATACTGCGGCATCGAACGCAGGCTATTCCGAACAGGATTTCTTTTCGTTGTTCGATTGGATGCGCGTCGCAGGCGGGCTTGCAGACCCTGCGTGAAGGTGCTGAAGGATCGACATGACACGCAATTCAGGCAAACTTTCTGACCATGAACTTAGTCGCGTCATCGACTTTTTGCGCAAGATCAGGCAGCCCTTTGATGCCAGCATTCCGGGTGCCAAATCAGACCCTTACTGGAATATCGTGCTGGAACTGGTCGATAGCCACATCCAGCAACGCGCGGTCGATCTGTCTACGCTGGTGGAATTGTCCCAAGCCAGCTGGGGCACCGCCAACCGCCTGATCACCAAACTGATCGAGGATGGCTTGATCACCCGCGTGCCGCGCGGACCCAAACACAAGACGACTTTTCTGGCCCCCAGTGATGATTTGCTAAGCCATTTCATCGACTATGCTTCACAGGTCAAATCGCAGTTGGCCAAGACCTTTGGCTTGCGGTCCGGCAGCGAGACGGAAGAGTACTATTTCGGCGGTTCTTACTTTGCGTCGCATATCATCTCGCCCGTGCAGGGCACCGACATCAATTCGTCGGCGCTGCGCAACCTGCGGTTTTTGCTGCATGACGACAACTATTTCGCCAGTATGCGCAACATGTGGTCGGACTTTCGCAATGACATCGGCCGCAAAAGCAGCTTTGATCTGCGGCATCTGCCAGAACTTTACACTCAGGCCGAGGTGGCACTTAGTGATCCCACAACCGCCTATGACGTGGTCGCCGTCAACATGCCGTGGCTGGGGCGCTTTGCTGATGCGGGGCTGCTCGCATCGCTAGACGATGTGCTGCCGCAGGCGCCGATCAATCCACTGGATTTTCACCCATCCGTCTGGAATACGGGCCGTTGGAATGGGCAACATTACGGCATCCCGATTTATTGCACCGTAGAAATCTTGACCGCCCGGCGCGACTTGTTCGAAGCGGCCGGGGTCAGCTATCCGCGCACCTTTGACGAAACCATTGCCGCCGCCCGCACCCTGCACCGCCCGGAGCGCGATCAATACGGTATATCGTGGAACGCCGCACGTGGTATGCCCATCGCCCATTCGTTCATGTTTTTTCTGGCCTCGTCGCAGGGGTCTGTCATCGACATTGCGCGCAAGACCGAAAACTGGCTCGACAGCTTTGATCCGCGCAACCTGAAACTGCGGATCAACAGTGACGAAGGTTTGGCAGCACTGGATTACATGCGCCAGTTGGTCGAAGTCTCTCCGCCGGGGGTGGAAACCTTTGATGCGGATCGAAATCTGGATTGCTTTATGGCTGGCAATGCCGCGATCAGCTATGCATGGACGATGCGGGCCGCCCGGCTGGAACATGAGCTTAGCTCCAAGGTTAAACGCCGCGTCGCCTATTTGCCGCCGCCTGTTCTGAAGGGGCGGCAAGTGACCGCGCCAGTCGGCGGGTTTTTGTTGACGATCCCCACCTATGTGGCACCAGAGCGCAAACGCGAGATATTAAATGCCATCGCGTGGATGGCGTCGCCCGAAGCAATGAAAGCGCATGTCCGCAACGGCTTTCCGGTGGCCCCGCGATTTTCGGTCTGTGCCGACCCCGAGGCGCTGGCGTCTTCCCCCATCGTCAGTTTTATCGACCGGATGGCGCGGCGCAATGAATTGAACACATGGTCGCGCCCGCCCGTGCCAGAATATGTCGAGATCGAACGCATTCTGGGGGCCGAAATTTATGCCGCCGTGTTTGAAGGAAAAGCTCACAGCCGCGCCTTGGCAGATGCCGAGGCCGCCGCCTACCGCTGCATCCGAGCAAGGACTGGTGCTGTTTAGGCTGTGTGAGGGGCGGTTAATGCGCCGCCGCAGCACGTTCGCGCACCGTTGAGTAAATCAATGCCGCCATCAGGATCAACGCGCCTTGGAACAGGTACTGATAGGTTTGTGACAGGCCAAGGAACGACACGGCGTTCAGCACTTCGGTCAACAACAGCGCGCCCAAGACCGACCCGATAAAGGTGCCGCGCCCGCCGCGCAGGCTGGTGCCCCCCAAAACAACCGCCGTGATGCTGGCCAGCGTGTAATTTGCGCCCTGCGCGGGGTCGCCCACGCCAATCTGCGCCATCAGCATGATCGCACCCAGCACCGTGAACAAAGCACTGGCAACATATCCTGCCACAAATATACGGTCGATGCGCAACCCAATTCGCCGCGCAGACCCCTCATCCGACCCGGTCGCGCGCAATTGCCAGCCAGCCCGACGGTTGCGCAAGGCGTATTCGGCGGCCAGCGCAATCGCTACCAGCACCACAAAGGCCATCGGGATCGGGCCAATCTGCCAGGTGATCCACCCAACCACCGTGGCGTTGATGTATCCGCCGGGGCTATCGCGCAGAATGAAACTACAGCCCTGCAAGCCGATATACATCGCAAGTGTCGCTGCAATTGGGGTGAAATTGGCAAACCTGATTAGCAAGCCGTTGATCAACCCCACAGCAATGGCCACCCCGAACATCAGTGCAAACCCCAGCAGGATGACCGATGCAGGCGGTCCGTCGTTCACGAAAAACGAAGCCACAACCACCAGAAGTCCCGCCAGCGGCCCCACCGTCAGGTCAATGCCCCCCCAGCATCAAGGCCACCGTCTGCCCCAAGGCGATAAAGCCCAGCGCCGTCGCCAACATCAGAATGTTGCCCACGTTGAAGGACGACAAGTAGTTCGCGTTCTGGCCGAAAACATACAGCGCCAGCACAACCATCACTGCCGTCAAAGGCACCGCAGTTGCGTTGTCTGTTTGCACAAAATGCCGCCACCCGGGTGGTTTTGCAGCAACGGCGTCTCCTGCCGCACGCTCCACATGGGTATGCGCACTGACCGCGGCTGCCACGATACGGGATTCAATGACATCCGCGCCGCTTAGAGTTTCAACCACCTTGCCCCGCGACATCACGATCACCTTGTCACACAGCCCTTCTAGTTCGGCCGCATCAGACGAATTGACGATCACCGGAATGCCCTTGGCAGACACTTCGCGCAGAATGCGGTAAATCTCGGCACGCGCGCCCACGTCAACGCCCTGCGTCGGCTCGTCCGCGATGATCAGACCGGGATCAGACAGCAAGGCTCGCGCCATCACCACCTTTTGCTGGTTGCCCCCGGACAGCGATTGTACCGCAGCCTCCATCCCCGGTGCTTTGACCGCCAAGGATTGAAACGCATCGGACACGCCGGCCAACTCGCGCTTGCGGTTCACGATGCCAAAGGCGCTGAATTTATCCAAAGCGGATACTGCCGCGTTTTCACGGATGCTAAGCCCCCCGGCCAGACCTTCGGCATGGCGGTCAGACGGCATATAGGCCGCCGCATGGGTCAACTCTTTGTGCGAAAGCGCGCGACCGCCAAGCTGCACATCGCCATTCCAATGGTACAACCCCGCAAGGGCGCGCATCAATTCGGATTGGCCATTGCCCGCCACGCCTGCCACGCCAAGGATTTGCCCACGCACCAGATCGAAAGTGACATCGCTGAAATTATGGCCGGTCAAACCCGTTGCCGCAAAATTCACATCCCCGGCGCTGCCCGCCTTTGGCGGAAACGCCGACCCCATGCGGCGCCCGACAATCATCGCCAGCAAATCCTGATCGGTGACTTCGGCCACCAAGGCGCTGCCTTGCATGCGGCCATCGCGCAAGACGGTCACGCGCTGCGCGATCTGGCGCAATTCCGCAAGTCTGTGGGTGATGTAGATCACCGCCGTTCCGGCCCTTACCACCTCGCGGATACGCGCAAACAGCATATCGGTGGCGTCTTGATCCAGCGATGCGGTGGGTTCGTCTAGGATCAGCACTTTTGGCTTTATTGCCAGCGCCTTGCCAATTTCAAGCAACTGTTTTTGTGCAACGGTTAGCAGATCACTGCGCGCGTGCAACGGCACCGTCAACCCGACCTGATCCAGAATGCCTTGCGCCACTACGCGCGGCGATTTGTCCGCAAACAGCGCGGCGGGCAAGGATACCCGCAGGTTTTCCAGCACCGACAGATCATCCAGAATGGCAGGATGCTGATAAGAAATCGCAATGCCCAGCGCGGCGGCTGTTTCTGGCGTCAGATGCGACACCGCCCGCCCGTCAAATTCAATCGCGCCATCCTGAGGCCGGATAACCCCGGCGATGATGTTCATCAGGGTGGATTTACCCGCCCCGTTTTCACCCAGAATGGCATGAACCTCGCCCGCGCTGAACGCGACGGATACGTCGGTCAGCGCCGCAATGCGTCCGTAAAACTTGGTGATGCCGGATAGGTTCAGGATCACCGATCCCTGGGGCGCAGGGACGGGGGTTAGATGCGTCAGAACTGCGTCTTTGAGAACCACATCAATATCCTGCATATCAGAACCACCTTTTGTGGCCGCATTTGGAACTGCGGCCCCGGCAATTCGCCGGGGCCGCAAAGGCTTAGTTACCGACGGCTTTCGCCTGATCGTCGCCCGACATCACGGCCGACAGATAGATCGACCCCGGCAGATCGGCGCGGCACTGAACCGCACTTGGCGAGCCTGAAACCGAATCTTCAAACACGGGTGCTTTGAAGATTTCATCGGTTGGCATCACGCCGCCCGTGGCCGCTGCAATCGCCCATTGCACGGCCAGACGCACGTTGTCATTGCCGGTGGCGACAGTGAACAGCTTGAAGTCTGGGTTTGCAGCTACGTTGTCGGTCCAGAAACACCCAAGCGAATTGCCATCCGATGTGGCAAGGGCGGGGATCGACCGGCCAAACTTTGCAAACACCGGCAGTGCGCCCACCAAGGATGGGCCAAAGTCAGACACGATCACGTCGATCTTGTCATTCTTGGCAATCTCTGCCGACAAAACCTGCTGGGTCAGCGACGGATCCCAGTTGGTAACGGCAAAGGGTTCGGGGTTGATAAAGACATATTTGTCATCCAGCACCGTTTTCATGCCTGCCAGTTCGTCCAAGCCCTGGCTGTTGCCTGCCGGACCGCTAAGGAACAGGATATTGCCGCCCTCTGGGAGAATACCCTTGATCCAGTTGCCCCAGCTGACCCCGTCATCCACGAAGGATGATCCGATGAACTTGGTGTAATCCTTGCCAGCCTCGCCGCCCACATCGACGCGATATGGCACAACGATGGAACCTGCATCATGTGCCGCCTTCAACGCAGGCAGAACGGCCGGCCCGGCATCGCCGAACACCACGATGGCATTGGTGCCACGTGCAGCAAAGCTTTTGATGTCAGAGATGGCTTTTTGTGTGTTTCCCTGACCATCGGCATATTGATAGTCGGTGATGCTTGGGCAAAGCGCCGCCTCTGCCTGACCTGACGCTGTGGTCACCAGTCGCCAGCTGTTGCCACCGAACCCATCCAGCAAGGCAAGCGTGGCTGGATTAGGGCCGCACCATGACGGCGTTTCAGCAAAAGCCGCCGATCCCATAACACTTAACATCACAGACGCCGCAGCAAGGGCTGTTTGCCCCTTATGATAAGACACTTTCATCTTTGTCCTCCCGGTTTGACAGTTTGATGATCTTCATGGCGGTACTTGGCAGGCGGATCGAGTAGATCGCGATGCCAAATCCAAGCGCGAGCGCCTGAATGATGGTCTGGGCCGAGTAGGGAACGCCGACAGCGAACGCGAACTGGCTCAGTTGATTAAGGAAAATGGCGGCAATCACGGTCGATATCGGAAATCCGCGCCCACCCAGCAAAGACGTACCGCCCAACACCACCACCGCAACCGAGGGCAGCAGAAGTGAGTCGCCTTGAAAAGCGGTCGGTTGACTGGTGATACCCGCAATAAGCAGCCCTGCCGTGCAAAACAATAGCTGGGCCAGAACATAGGCCATCATCTGATGCAGGCGCACATTCAACCCAACGGCGGTTGCGGCCAGTGGGTTGGAGCCGATCGCCTCAAACCGGCGGCCATAGACCGTTTTTTTCATGGCAAAGGCCACGATAATCAAAATGGCGGCAGCAAAGTAAATCGCATTTCCGATTCCGAACGTCTCGCCCCCCGCGATTTCGGCCAGAAGGGGCGTGGTGATCCGTGGCACGCCACCGGATACGGCGAAAACCAAGCCGTAAATAAGCGCATTCATGCCAATCGTGGCCACGATTGCATTCAGCCGCACAAACCCCACCAGCAGGCCGTTCACCAAACCAATCAGCACGGCAGATGCATAAGCGATCAACACCGCAGGCAGCAAATACGTGCTGTCACCCGCTGGAAAATGCGTGGCAAAGACCACCGAAAGCGAAACACCGCCCGCAACAGACAGATCAAAGCCGCCTTGTTGCACGACCAGCATCTGCCCCAAACCAACGATGGCAAGGATGGCGGCAAAGGGCAGGCTTCCCGACAAAGCCCCTTGCGTCACGCTGGACGGTGCAAAGACATAGCAAAGCCCGATCAGAACAATGGTTGAAATCAGCACCGTGACAAACCCCTTTGCCAACACCAAAGGCGACGCCTGCATCGGGCCGGGTCTTGTGCGTTGGGTGTCGTCAGTCGCGGTCATTTTACTGGTCTCGGTCCTTCGGTTGGTATGGGGCAGCCCCAAATGTTCAGGCGATTTGCAGGGTCACTTTGACGGCAGCTTGCGGGTTTTTACCCAGCTCCAGCGCCGCCAAAGCATCATCAAGTTTGAAGTGGTGGGTTTGGATCGGCGATAGGTCGATGCCTGTCCTTTCCAGAAACCGGATCGCGGCAGGCCACACACCGGGCGACCCGATACAGCCGCGCACCGTCAGGTCTTTGATCTGGATCTTGCCCAGTTCCACCGGGAATTTCTGGCCAATGTTGATGCCAACCATTGAAACCCGGCCCTCTGGCCGCGCATAGTCGAACACGTTTGCCAGCGATGACGGGTGCCCCGCGCATTCAATCACCAAATCGGCACCACCGCGTGTCAGGTCTTGCACCATTTCAACCGGATCACCGGCAGATGGGTCGACCGTGCCAGCCGCGCCAAGCCGCATGGCAATGTCGCGGCGTAGCGGCACAGGATCAACCACGATCACCCGCGCACCCATGCCGATGGCAGCCGCCGCCGACACCAGGCCAATGGTTCCGCCACCTGAAATCACCACAGTTTCCGATGCATTAGTGCCACCGTTACGCATCACCGCATAGTAGCCGCAGGTGAACGGCTCGATCAGCGTGCCTTTGGCATCATCCACCGCGTCGGGCAGTTTGTGCAGCCATTCGGGGCGGGCGGCAAAGTATTCGCGGTCTGCGCCATCCATCGAAAACCCGAAATGATGGATGCGTTCTGGCGTCTTGATCACACATTCGCCAACCACGCGGTCGCCCCGACGCAGACCACTGACATTGCGGCCCACCTCAACCACTTCGCCCACCCACTCATGGCCGGGGGTAACAGGGTAGGAAATAGGAATGATGTATTGCCCCGCCAGCAATTCATAATCCGAATGGCAAATGCCCACGCGGCTGGTGCGGATCATCACCTCATTCTCGGTGATCGTCGGCATCTGCACTTGGCTGACAATCGGCTTTTTTGGCTCATCAAATATCAGGGCTTTCATCGCAGTCTCCCTAGGCCACTATTTCGATTTTGCCCGATAGGGCGGACGCAAAAACTGCTTCCAGAAGTGCTATGTTATCAACCAGATGCGTGGCAGAAATCGGATACACCTCGGTCCCCCGGACGGCGCGGGCAAAGGATACAAGGTTGTCTTTCACAGGCTCGGCCGGGGCCACTTCCACCGTGGTGATCGGCCCACCCGCCATCGCCGATGTCACGATCCACCCATCAGGGCTTTCGACATGCGCCTTGTCGCGGATGTCGATCCAGCCTTTCGATCCGTAAACCGTGAAGCGCGACATGAACGGGTTGGCCAAGGATGCCGACACATAGGATGTGCCACCGCCCTTGAACTTGATGAACGCCGCGACCGTATCGCCATTGGGCAGGTCGGATGACAATTGTTCACAGATACACAGCACTGACTGCGCTTGCCCCATCAACCGCACCGACAGATCCAGCAGGTGAATACCCGTCGCTGTCATGCCGCCCGCCGGGGCTTGGTCAGCCCGCAAGCGCCAGTTATTACGGTCCAGGCTTAGAAACTTGTCATGGCTGAAATTCGCCTCGATCTGGTGCAACCGCCCCAGTGTGCCCGCATCGGCCTTGGCCAGCATAGCGGCAATCGGCGGCTCCCACCGGCGCTCATGGCCCATGCCAAGCACTAGCCCCGCATTTCGGCACAGGGCGACGGCTTTTTCAGCGCCCGCCTTGGTCAGCGCCAGCGGCTTTTCGCAAAACACATGCTTGCCCGCTGCCACTGCGGCCGCGATCTGCGCTTCGTGCAGCGAATGCGGCGTCGCCAGCACCACCGCCTCTACCGCCGGATCGTTCAACGCATCGGCATAATCAGCCGAAACCGGAATGCCCTTTTCGGCGCAAAGTGCGGTTACCCCCGCCACGTCCGGCTCTACCGCGCGCACCACGCGAATATCTGCCGGGGCGGCCCCCAGCACGGCCAGCATTTTCTTGCCCCACCACCCCATCCCGATCAGGGCTATTCCAACTGGTGTGCTCATGTCCGGTTATCCACGCGCTTGCTGAAGGGACGGATTGAAATGGTCGCCCACAGATCCGACTTGAAAAACGGGTCTGCGCGGTTGAACGCCTCTACCTCGGCCAAGGTAGACGCTTCCACCACGAAGCAACTGCCGATCATCGTGACTTCATCATCCGCCAGCAGCGGGCCGGAAATTACCGTCTTCATCTTTGCCGCGCCAAGATAGGCCTTGTGCGCCTCGTAATGATCAAGCCGCTTTTGCACAGCTCCGGCATGGTCAAGGCAATGGATTACGTAATGCATGGCATGCTCTCAGTTCACGAAGGGATTATGCGGCGGGCGCGCAGCTCGTCGAAGACATCAAAGAAGCTGTGGTTGCTTTGCTGATACGCGGTAAAGCCAAGCGTGCGGCTGTTGGTCATGTCGGTAAAACATTCCAACGTCCGGCCAAGATCGGCATCGCTGTGCCACCACGATGCCAACGTGCCAACCGGAATATCCTGCAAGCTGTGCTTGGCCACAATCTCGGCCCAGACGCCCGGCGCATCGGCCATTTGCGTCTCCAGCGGCACCGGATGACCGGGATAATCGCCCACCTCCAGCCCGAAATAACCCGCGATCTGCGCCCAAAGCCATGTCCAGCGGAACACGTCCCCGTTGACTGTGTTGAACGGTGTATTCTCGGCACCCTTGGTGGTCGCCGCCCAATGCAACTGCTTGGCCAGAATGCGCGCGTCGGTGACGTCCGCCACAGCACCGTATTGCTCGGGTGATCCGGGATACACAAAAGGCCGCCCGGTGTGCTTGCAGATCGACGCATACACCGCCAGCGTCACCGCCATGTTCATCGCATTGCCAATGGCAAAGCCGATCATGGTATGGGGGCGGTGCACGGTCCATGTGAAGCCACGCTTGGCGGCCATCTCGAACAGCACATCTTCTTGCGCGTAGTAGAAATTTAACCCCGGCAAGCGCGGGCTGCTTTCCAGAAACGGCGTGTAGGGTTTGACCTTGGCATAATCATCGAACGACCCAAGGTAATGTTTTAGTCCGGTCACCAGCGACGCATGCTTGATCGGCGCATCGGCCAGACCGTTAAACAAATTGCGGATCATCAACGCGTTGACGCGGACGTTTTCTTCTTCGTTTTTTTGGCGCGACCACGTGCAAAAAAACACATGTGTGACGTCCGATGCCGCCTTCAGCGCCGCCAGACTGCCCGCCGCAACTTCCAGATTTGCCGCGATGTGACGGTCCGACCATGCCAGATCGGCGGCACTGCGCGACAGGGTCACCACGGTCCAGCCCGCCGCCTTCAGATGCTGACCAGTGTAGCTGCCCGATAGCCCGGTTGCCCCCACGATCAACGCAATGTTTTCTTTGGTCATACTTTAGCACTTTCTATTCAAATCCGGCGCAGCGCCGCGTGGAAAACTGACGCCAACGCATCCGCCGATTTACCGGCACACGCAACGAGCAGTCATTGTGGCGCCTCTCCCCTCCGCGCAGCTTTTTCGCTGCATCCCCCGGTTCCCGCGCAAATCATGCAGCCGGACTAGGCGACTATTTGAAATTAGCAAACAAATGCAGCCCACCGCTGACTGATTTTTCCGGATCGGATAAATCACCTCAGGTTTAAGCGGTGGCAAAAACTGGAGCACCCAATACGATTGATTTGCAGGGCTTTTTACACACGCCGTTTGCCCAGAAAGCTGATCAGCAGCATCGGGCGCGGTGGTGAATTGTGTCACAATTCAGAATATGTCCAAAATGGCTTTTTTTCAATGCAGCGTCGAGCCGCTGTAACTTTGCGTGGTGAAACGCTGTGACGGTCGCTGCTGCCTCCAGCGCACCGTCAACCCCTGCATGTCAACGGATCAAACGACGACGATATTTGAAAAACGGATCAGCCAGAAATTCCTCAGCACATTTCGACAAGCGGCAAGAAACCATATGGCCTTTCGCCGCCTGACACAGATCACAGGAAGGTTTGCTTTATTGGTCGGCCAGTTCGGCTTCCTTCAAGGCAAACCATCCGGTCATGGCAACGATCACGGTGCTGAGTTTGGTGGGAATTGCCAGTGCCGGCGCATCTGCGAGGTCCAACGACGTGGCGATTTGTGCAGCCTTGCCGTCACGCGCCAGTTCTACCCAATCCGGATTTATCAGCAGACCTTGGCCGACAGCCACCAATGACAAGCCATTCGCCAGTGCCCGTTTTGCCTGATCCGGCGTGCGGATATTGCCAGCGGCAATCACCGGGATGTGACCGGCTATATGTTCGACAACACGGGTGGCGATGGTCTTACAGTCTGTGCTGTCCAGCGGTTTTGCGTGCAGCACATCGGCAAGCGAGGCGTGGATATAGGTAACGCCGCTATTGATAAGGTGGTCGGTCAGGGCCAGCACCTCGGCAATGCGCAGACCGCCCGCTTCGGGTTCTTCGGGCGAGATGCGGTAGCCAATGATGAAGGGGCGGCCTGCGGTTTCTGCCACCCGTTTGACCTCGGCCACCACAGCCAGCGGAAAGCGCATGCGGTTTACCAGAGAGCCGCCCCAGTGGTCGGTGCGCTGGTTGAACCGTGGCGAGAGGAAATTCTGGATCAAAAACCCATGCGCGCCGTGCAGCTCAATCCCGTCAAATCCGGCATCAATGGCGCGGCTTGTGGCCTCGCCGAAGGCGGCGATAACATCAAGGGTTTCTGCGTGGCTCAGTGCCTTTGGTATGACCGATGGTGCGAAGGCTGTGGCCTCGGTCGGCACTGCACTGGCGCTGACAACTTCGCCAGCGGGGGTCAGGGCGGGCAGCGCCTTGTTGCCCGCATGGAAAATCTGCAGCACTGCCAGCGCGCCACCGCTTTTGGCCGCTGTCGCCAGTCGGGTCAGGCCGGGCAAAAAGCGGTCATCGAAGGCCGCGAATTCATCGGTAAAGCCAATGCCATTGGCCTGCACATGGGTGCAGCCGGTCAGCACCATGCCAACGCCCCGCGCGCGGCGGCGTATCCAGGCGATTTCGTCGTCTGACACCGTACCATCGGGATTGCCGGACCAGGTGGTCATCGGGGCCATGACGATGCGGTTGCGCAAAGTGACGGTGTTGGTAAGCGGCAGGGGGGCGAAGAGTGCGGGGTATGACATATGATTTGGTCCTGTGCAGTGGTTATGGGCTGTTGCCTTAACTGCAAGCTAGCCGGTGACAGTTCCTCGGATTAGTGGTGTAATTGCAGTTGATGGTGCTGTCAGACGAATGCGAACCAGTCTCCGTTACCCCTACCCCGCTTGTCGATCAGGCCGCGAGAAGGCCGCGCCACTCAGCAAGAGCGGCGGCACGGGTCGTTTTGTAGGTGTCGCGGTTTTGGAGGTGGCGCTCCGTGGGAAAATGGTTGTGGACCGAGGCATGCACTGAGGCGAACTTCTGCAACGTTCGCATGCGCCGAAACCGCAACATTGCCCGCTCGCGTCGTCGGAACGGCAGGTGAGAGTTTTCCGCCCGGTTGTTGAGCCATCGCCCCATCTCGCGGTCATCGCCGCGGCCCAGATCCTTGAGCGCGGCGCCGTAGGACCGAAGGCGATCAGTCACGATGACCTCCGGTCGACCGTGCCGCTTCATTGATTTCTTCAAGAATTTCAATGCTGCCTTGCGATCTCGCGTCTTTGTGACGAGGCTTTCCAGCACCTCGCCTTCGTGATCGACGGCGCGCCAGAGGTAGTGAGTGACCCCGTTGATCTTCACGTAGACCTCGTCCAGATGCCACTGCCAGTGGCGATGGGCGCGCATCGCCTCGACACGCCTGCTACGGATTTCAGCAGCGAACATCGGGCCGAACCTGTTCCACCAGTATCGCACGGTCTCGTGGCTGATTTCGATGCCGCGTTCGTGCAGGAGATCCTCGACATTTCGAAGTGACAGCGGGAAACGGATGTAGAGCATCACCGCCAGGCGAATGACTTCAGGGCTTGTTTTGAAGTAGCGGAAGGGCGAAGCTTTTGCCATGCCCGCAGGCTAGCTGGACGTCCATGTCGGCTCAAGCCAAGTTCTTCTGACAACACCCGCCCACGAAGTCGGTCACGTCATAGGCTTTGTCCGCGCCGAGGGTGATGGGGACGGAACGCTTCCTGCGGTCCAGCATCACCAGCGTTGCATTGCGTTCCGCCGTGCCGCTGGCATGGGTCAGGGTCGCCTCCACCGCCAGACCGTTGCGGTTCTCCATCATGACATGACCCATGTAACAAAGCCTGCTCGGCTGGCCGTCGGACTTCTTGTAAAGCCGCGCATCGGCGTCGGTTTTGCTGGAATGGGTCTCGTTGGAGCGCTTCTGGCCATGAAAGTCGCGCTCACCGTTCCGCCCCGGACCTTGCGGTGGCCCCGAGCCATCCTTCGGCTGAAAGCTCTTCATGCTGGCCCAGGCGTCGATCAGGGTGCCGTCCACCGAGAAGTGCTCGCTGGACAGCAACGCCCTGACCTGCGCCAGCCCCATCAGCGCGCCGAGGAATTGCCGCGCCACATCCGCCGCCATCAGCCGGTCGCGGTTGTGGCTGAACACCGTCGGGTGCCAGATGGCGGCGTCAATCGGCAGGCCGACAAACCAGCGGAACAGCAGGTTGTAGTCGATCTGCTCCATCAACTGACGCTCGGACCTTACCGAAAAGAACGCCTACAACAACGTCGCCCGCAGCAGCATCTCAGGCGCAATCGAAGGTCGCCCCATCGCTGAATACATCCCCTCGAACCGCCCGTCCAAAGCCGCCAGAACCTCATCCGTCAAAACACGGATCGCCCGCAACGGATGATCCAAGGGAACCCGATCCTCCAGACCGATATAGCTGAACATCCCCTCGCCCCGATCATCCCGTCCACGCATTCCAAAGCACTCCATTCCCTTGCTGGAAGTGAATCACAAAACGAAAGAGATGGGGAGTTTTTCAGCAACCTGCTAGGCGCTTTCGGACGACTGATGGCCGCCATGATCGTGACAATCACGCTGATCCCGCAATAGCTGTCCTATGCGCCGCAGAACTCAGGTCAGAACTGTAAAATAGCAATGCCACCTTGCGGGATGTGATACTGAGGCTGCATTTATATAATACCGCCGTCACCGCCCGTCGCCTCACTCACTACAGGTCAGGAACCTTTCAGGGATGCCACTATCGACGGCCAGTCCTATGGGACGGGGAACAAGACTGCCCTCTTTAAAGACCACGGCGAGGACGGTCTGAAGGTCCGGCGACAGGGCAATTATCTCGGAGCCCTGCCCACACTGCCGGATCCCACCGTGGATACTCTCCTCGCCAATGGTGTGGTTGGTGACTCCCGCGAGGTGCGCGACTTCCACCAGTCGCTCACCATGCAGGGTAACTAAACGCAATACCCGGTCGAGATGCGGCCTCTCGACATAGGCTATCTCTGCCCCGCGATCCCCCGTAAAGTCTGCTGCGCCGAGCGGCGCAAGCCAGCGGAAGCGGGTCCCGATGAAGGGCGTGGCGGCAAGGAGTGCAACAGCGGGAAGATCGCTGCCGGTTTCGATACGTGCTTCCCAGACAGTCAGGCGAGCTCCTAGCTCCACGTCGCTTTCCACGACTACTATCTCCGGCCGGCCGTCGCCGGTGATGTCCCACAGGCGAGGCGCGGTATCCTCGAATACGCGATCTTCGGGCAAATCGATGCGGACCTGGCGGTACGCCGTATCGCATTTTTGGCAAAGCTGAATGTCGATGATGAGAGCGCCCCAGCCCGGGATCCGGCCTAGAATGCCATGTGGATAACGGAGGGTGGGTTTTGCGAACTGTGCTCGGACCGGCCAAGGCGGGTGTTTGTCAAACAGATCAATGGGCGCTGGCAGCTCAGTCACCGGCTCTGGAACCAAAGTGTCAGATGCAATCGCAATTCCGCTGGCTGCCAGCAGAAGAACTATTGCTATCCCAGCAGTCACCCTTGCAATACCTCGAGCGCCGGAATTGAAATCAAACCCGCGGCCTAAGTCTGTTTCCAAAACGCCTATGGCTTATCCTCCGCTGATATCTGCTCCAGTTAGATGATAGTGAATAAAAGCCGATGCTGCCACATGCAACAGCAATAGACTGGCCGTCTTTCCACCAATTACGTAGCCTTCATGATCAACCTGTTCGCGCGGTGAATCGTGGGCTGGCTTGCTACGACGTCGAAGAACAGTTTGTTCTCGACGCCACTCTGGCATACAAACTTCCCGGACACGTCTTTGCACCTTATTTCACTGAAGGCGGAACGGAGCTCGCCGATATTGCGGACAACTTGACAAGGTTTTCGCTGCAATTTCGGTTCGCGCGCTTGAGTGACGCAAAGGAGGCGCCACCTCCCTTGCCTAAGCGACATCAGGGTAATTTTGGTTGCGATGGAATATTTGTGCTTTGGCCGCGTCATTCAAAAGCGGTGCGCTGATCACACCTTGGCGGTGTAATTCCACGCCAGCAGTTCGCCGATTTGGCTTTGCTTGTGGCCTTTGACGATGGCGGTGATTGTGGCCGTCAGTTAGGCCTGTGTTTCGGCGTGCAAAATTGACCCCCATGGCGGGGTGATCGGCGTCCAATTTTGACCCCCCTCAGGTTTTGTCTGCCTGAGCGCGCCCAAGCCCAGCCTGCGCCGGCACAACGCAGGACAGCACGGTACGACAAACGTAAGGCCTTCTGCCTATGGTTGCGCACGGACCTGATAGAACGCAACATGATCCCTATCATCCCCCAAAAATTGAGCCGGAAGTTCCCAGCAGCGTTCGATAAGGAAACCTACAAATCGCGGCATTTGATCGAAAATTACTTCCGCAAATTGAAAGAAAACATAGGGATAGCGATGCGCTCCTGCAAAACGGATCAGAGTTCCAAAGCCTTCATAGTGGTTGCGGCAACCCTTATTCAGATACGGTGAACGTCAACAGGCCCTATTCCGAAGCTTTCCGCCGGACGCATGTTTCGCCCCAGATAGGCATTCCATTTGTGTAAGGTATTGGCCAAGGTGCCTTAAGTCAGCCTTAAGGGGACACCCTTAAACTGTCCCGATCGATCACGGGCAATATAGGAACAGGATGCGTCTGTTAATTGTTGAAGACGACGAAATGTTGCGAGACGGTCTTGTCGTGGGCCTGCGGCTCGCAGGCTTTACCGCCGATGCTGTGGCGACCTGTGCCGACGCTGATCAGGCGTTGGTCATCGGCGGATTTGATGGCATGGTTCTGGATTTGATGCTGCCTGACGGGTCTGGGCTGGGCGTGCTTGCCCGACTGCGCGCGCGCGGGTCAACGCTGCCAGTACTTTTGCTCACTGCGCGCGATCGCAGCCGGGACCGCGTGACGGGGCTTGATGCAGGCGCGGATGACTATTTGGGCAAGCCGTTTGATCTGCCCGAACTGGCCGCCCGCCTGCGCGCCATTTTGCGGCGGGGCGAAGGCCGCGCGGCGGCCCGGATGGACTGGAACGGGCTGTCGCTTGACCCGGCCCGGATGGAAGGGCACATCGCAGGCCGCGCAGTGCGCTTTTCCCGGCGTGAGTTCACTATCCTTCAGGCGCTTATGGAACGGCCCGGGACAATCCTTGGCAAGCCGGCGCTGGAGGAACGTCTGTATGGCTGGCAGGAGGATGTGGAAAGCAACACGGTCGAGGTGCATATCCATAATTTGCGTTTCAAACTGGGGGCTGCTTTCATCGAAACCGTCCGGGGCGTGGGTTACCGGTTGGCAGGCGCCGCATGATGTCGATGCGCACCCGGCTGTTCCTGATCCTTATGGTCGCGACGGGGGTTTTGTGGGTATCGGCGATCGTCTGGATTCAGTACTCTACGCGGGCCGAGGTGGAACGCGTGTTGGACGCCCGCCTGTCAGAGGCCGGGCGCATGGTGTCCTCGCTGATCTCGGACGGCCGGGTGGATGTGGCACAGGCGGCGGTGATGGTGGACGGGCCGACCACTACCGAGCCCGGAGATTACGTGCACCAACTTTCTTGCCAGATCTGGGCGCTGGACGGCACCTTGGTCGGCCAATCCGGCAGCGCGCCCCGCGGGCAACTGACGAAAGCGGATGAAGGCTTTAGCCAGAACACGGTCGACGGGGTGGAATGGCGGGTCTATTCCGTCATCAACCAAGACCTTGGTGTGCGGGTGATGATCGGCGACAGCCTGAGAGTGCGCGACCGGCTGGTGAATGACGTGACCGCCGGACTGCTGTTACCCGCTGCGCTCATCCTGCCACTGCTTGCGGGCCTTATTTGGGTCAGTATCGGTCGGGGTCTGCTGCCGCTGGACCGGATCGCGCAAACTTTGGCCGCGCGCCCTGCGGACGACCTCAGCCCTTTGCCCGGTCATCCGGTTCCGCCGGAAATCCGCCCCATGACGGAGGCACTGAACGGATTGTTCCGCAGGGTCAGTGCAGCGCGCGATCATGAGCGCAGCTTTATCGCCTTTGCAGCACATGAGTTGAAAACACCGCTCGCGGGCCTGAAAACCCAAGCACAGATCGCTGCAATGGCCCCGGATGAGACAACCCGGCGCAGCGCGCTCGACCGGTTGGAGCGTGGCGTTGCACGCACCGACCGGATGGTCCGTCAACTTCTGGATATGGCGATGGTAGAGCAGGAGAACGCCACTGATCCGCCGCCACCAATTTCTTTTGCGGTGGTCATTGCAGAGGTCTTGGAGGACATAAACTCTCTCGCCCTCCAACGCGGCGTGCCACTGGTGCAGGTGATGCCGAACGACGCGCCAGTTTTGATACAGCACCACTTCATGATCTCGGCAGCACTGCGCAATTTGTTCGAGAATGCTGTGCAAGCTTCGCCAGACGGAGAGGAGGTGCAGATCAACTTGCAGCGTGATCCCGGAGAAGGCTGGCTTTGTGCGATTTCTGACCGGGGGGCCGGGATTGCTCCGGACGAGCGGGAAAAGGTGATAAACCGATTCTATCGCGGCCGCAGTAATGCCAACGCGGGTAGTGGCCTTGGCCTGTCCATCGTTTCGGTTGTAATGGACCGGATCGGCGGCGCGCTGCGCCTGTCACCCCGCGATGGTGGAGGCGAGATTGCAATGCTGATCTTGCCGTTTTCCGCCTTTGCCGCCGAAGTCAGGTGACCTGCAACTGGCTCGACCGGGCTGGCAACATGTGATGAGTTAGCAAGCCATGTGCGCAGTGCGTCAAAGGCCATGTTCGGCAAATCGCGGCGGTTACGGCCCAAATGCTCTGGCACACCCTGCGCAGTTACAAAGGCGACAGGGTACATTTGGTCGGCACCTATTTCCCGATGCATCGAAGATGGCCTCGAAACGCCGCCCGTTGGAATTTTCCAACTTCGCATTGACCCTCAGTCTGCGAAACCGCTTCGCATATCCGCCACGTTGGCCAAAGGGTTCTGCGCTGAAGGTGTCTTCAAGATTTTTCTCGATCATTGCCCAGATCTCGGCACCGCTCATGCCCAGGACGACATTTGTCAACTTCGGCTCTATGCAGTCTTTGTCTTAAATTGCCCGCGTCCGGCGCGACGTTTACCCTTGCTTGCAAAACATTTCGTGCAGCAGGCCGATCATTTGCTTCGTCTTCGGATCAAGCAGGCTGTACCAGATTGACCTGCCATCGCGCCTTGCCGAAACCAGCCCTTCCGCCCGGAGCCTTGCCAGTTGCTGACTAACGGCGGCCTGTTTTGCCTGAACGAGCTGCTCAAGTTCGCTCACAGACTTCTCGCCATCAACCAGCGCACACAGGATCATCAGGCGGCCCTCATTCGCCAGCGTCTTGAGAAAGCCAGATGCAAGTTCGGCCTGCACGGCTAGACCTCCAAGGGCTGGTTCCGGCTGATGCTCCGGTTCCGGCAGATGCTCCGGCGCGGCAGGGCAGGTAGGCAAGTTCAAGGGGTCGGACGGCATGGATGATCCTTTGATGATGCGCCCTGTTGACTTATGCATTTTTTTGCATATATCGACCCCAAGCGCAACATAAAGCTTTTCTGCCGCCAGTGCCGCCGGTTTCCCGGCCCGACTGGAACGCCAAAGGGAAGACAGTAACCGGGGGCGCGCGACTCTGGTGATCAGTCCTACCAGCACGATACAACAACTTACGGAAAGGTTAGGCCACTGTGATTACTGAATTTTCTCCTGCCGCAGCGCTTTTGGGCGGCGCTATGATCGGACTGGCCTCAGTCCTTTTGATGGCCGTGAATGGCCGGATCGCCGGGATCAGCGGGATCTCTGTACGGCTGTTTCCACCTTACCACGACAGTGAATGGCTTGGACGTGCGGTTTTCGTGGCAGGCTTACTTTTGGCTCCGCTGGTTTTCTTCCTCGTCACGGGGACGCGCGCCGTGGTCACCCTAGAGGCAACCCCATTGCTTCTGGTCGCCGCCGGCCTGTTGGTTGGCTTCGGATCGGTCTGGGGTAGCGGCTGCACCTCGGGTCACGGGGTGTGCGGACTGTCGCGATTGTCTGCTCGTTCCGCCGTAGCGGTCGCCACATTCATGACGACGGCGGCCCTGACCGTGTTTGCCGTGCGGCATCTGCTATGAGGCGCGTTGCGAGTACAGTCGCGCAGTTTTCCATCGGCCTGCTATTCGGCGCAGGCCTTGTCGTCTCCGGCATGTCGAACCCAGCCAAGGTTCTGAATTTTCTGGACATTGCCGCGATCCCTGACGGTACCTGGGATGCAAGTCTGGCTTTCGTCATGGCGGGGGCCATTGCGGTGACCTTCATCGGATTCCGTCTGGTGACACGCAGCGACGGTCCGGTCTTTGGCGACACGTTCCATCTGCCAACTGCGCAGGATATCGACGGCAGGGTTCTGGTCGGGCCTGCGATTTTCGGCATCGGCTGGGGGCTGGCGGGTTTCTGTCCCGGTCCCGCATTCACGGCACTTGGCGCTGGCACTTTGGGTGCCGTTTTGTTTGTCACCAGCATGCTGATCGGGATGGTCGGGGCACGCTGGTGGGCGAACCGACAGTCAGCCGAACCCGCCGCCAACAATGCCTGAACCGCTGTAATGTTTGCCCAAAAGGGAATGATCATGACCAATATTCCACAGATGGTTGACCTGACGGTTGTCCCGGACGTGACCGGTTTCTTCGATGCCGCCACCAATACGGTCTCCTACGTTGTCCGCGATCCGGCGTCAGAATCTTGCGCGATCATCGACTCAGTGATGGATATCGACTATGCGGCGGGCCGCATTGCCTATGCGTCTGCCGACAGGATTGTGGACTTTGTGCAGGCCAATCACCTGACCGTTGAATGGCTGATCGAAACCCATGTTCACGCCGACCACCTGTCGGGCGCGCCCTATCTGCAAGGCAAGCTGGGTGGCCGGATCGGGATTGGCAGAAACATCACCATCGTACAGGAAACCTTCGGCAAGGTGTTTAACGAGGGCACGGAATTTCAGCGTGACGGCAGTCAGTTCGACCAGTTGTTTGATGACGGCGATACCTACCGGATCGGCGCGCTGGCGGCATTTGCCATGGATACACCGGGCCACACCCCTGCCTGCATGACGCATGTGATTGGGAACGCAACCTTTGTTGGCGATACCCTGTTCATGCCTGACGGCGGATCATCGCGTGCTGATTTTCCGGGGGGTGACCCGCGCATACTTTTCCGGTCCATCAAGCGTGTTCTGGAGTTGCCATCCGCGATGCGGCTGTTCATGTGTCACGACTACGGCCCGAATGGGCGCGACATCCGCTGGGAAACCACGGTCGGCGAACAACAAACCCACAACATCCACGTCCGGGATGGCATCACCGAAGACGAATTCGTGGCCCTGCGCGATGCGCGAGACAAAACCCTTGCAATGCCGAAACTGATCATTCCGGCCTTGCAGGTGAATATGCGCGCCGGTGCCCTGCCCGAGCCGGACGAGACCGGCACCCGGTTTCTGAAAGTCCCGATCAACGGGTTCTGACGCCGCAAGATATGGCACCAGCTTCATTTTGCGTGCCCCCCATCACCTACATCGTCGAAAGTATCCATTGTGCCCGCATACAAAAGCCTGTTTCCAATTCTTGGCTGGCTGCCGTCCTATAACAAGGGCACAGCAACCAACGATCTGGTGGCCGCTGCGATTGTTACGATCATGCTGGTCCCGCAAAGCCTTGCCTACGCCATGCTGGCGGGCCTGCCGCCGGTTGTCGGGCTATATGCGTCGATCCTGCCATTATTGGCCTATGCAATCTTTGGCACCAGCCGCGTTCTGGCCGTCGGCCCGGTCGCGGTGGCATCGCTGATGACAGCGGCAGCGGTGGGGCAGATCGCGGCATCCGGCACCGCGGCCTATTTGGAGGCGGCAATCGTGTTGGCTTTCCTGTCGGGGCTGGTGTTGCTGGCGATGGCGGTGTTGCGACTTGGTCTTATTGCGAATTTTCTGAGCCACCCGGTTGTGTCCGGGTTTATCACCGCGTCCGGCTTGCTGATCGCGGCAAGTCAGCTGAAGCATGTGCTGGGCATCGCGGCCGCAGGCGACACATTGCCCGAGATCCTGGTGCTGTTGATCGCTGGACTGGGCCAGCTGAATATCTATGCGCTGCTGATCGGGGCGGGCGCCATCGCGTTTCTGTTCTGGGTCCGCCGCCAGTTGAAGCCGTTGTTGATCCGCGCAGGATTTCAACCGCGACTGGCAGAAATTCTGGCCAAAGCGGGCCCGGTGGCTGCAATCGCCGTGTCGATTATCGCGGTAAAGCTGTTTGGCCTTGAGGGGCGCGGCGTCAGGATCGTCGGTGACATACCCGGTGCGCTGCCGCCGTTTGCCCTGCCCTCGTTCAATCCTGATCTGTGGCTGCAACTGCTGCCATCCGCTGTCCTGATCAGCCTTGTCGGGTTTGTCGAATCTATCTCGGTCGCGCAGACCCTTGCTGCCAAACGACGCCAACGCATTGTCGCCAATCAGGAACTGGTGGGGCTTGGCACTGCGAATATCGCAGCAGCCTTGTCGGGGGGGTATCCTGTGACCGGCGGCTTCGCGCGGTCGGTGGTCAACTATGACGCTGGAGCGCAGACACAAATGGCCGGCGTGTTCACAGCCATCGGCATTCTGGCGGCCACGTTGTTTCTGACGCCGCTGTTTCGGTATCTGCCACAGGCTGTGCTTGCGGCCACAATCATCGTGGCGGTGCTGTCACTGGTTGACCTGCGCGCCATGCGGCGCACCTATCTGTATTCCAAAACGGATTTTGCGGCCATGGCAGCCACGGTCGTGACCGTGCTGACTGTCGGGGTCGAGGCGGGCATTATCACAGGAATGGCCGTGTCGGTGCTGTTGCTGTTGTGGCGCTCCAGCAGGCCGCACATCGCGATTGTCGGGCAGGTTCCCGGCACCGAACATTTTCGCAATGTCGACCGGCATGACGTTCTGACTGATCCTACCGTGCTGACTGTTCGGGTGGATGAAAGTCTGTACTTTGCCAACGCCCGATTTCTGGAAGATAAAATCTATGACTATGTGGCGTCACGCCCAGAACTGAAGCACGTCATTCTGATGTGCCCGGCAGTGAATATCATCGACGCCAGCGCCCTCGAAAGCTTGGAGGCAGTTGCGCACAGGCTGAATGCGGCAGGCGTCGGGTTTCATCTGTCAGAAGTCAAGGGACCGGTGATGGATGCCCTGAAACGGTCAAACTTCTTCCAAGACTTCAAGGGTCAGGTGTTCTTGTCCCAGTACGACGCCGCAAAGGCGCTCGCCGCTGCTTGATGGCGGCAGCGAACGCGTGATTGCGCAGTCATATCGCCGCAACAGCCTTTGCTAGCAGGTCCCGCACTTGACCCGCCACAGCGTGCAGCGCCGGATTGTCAATCGCCTGCATTGACGCAACTGGGTCAATAGCGCTGACTTCGACCCCGCCTTCCACCTGCCGCAGGATCACGTTGCAGGGCAGCATCGCGCCGACCCGTGGCTCCATGCCAATAGCCTGATGCGCCATTTTTGGATTGCAGGCTCCGAGAATACTGTAAGAAGGCATATCGACATCCAGCTTCTTCTTCATCGTCGCTTTCACATCGATTTCGGTCAGAATGCCGAAGCCATTGTCGGCAAGGGCAATGCGGGTGCGGGCGTCGACCTCGCCGAAACTGGCGCCTGCGATCAAACGATTGAAGGTATAAAGCATCAGTGATTTTCCTTTTTGTGTCGTTTTTCTAGGCTATTTCAGTACTTCTGCAAAAGCTATTCCGTCTTTACCTCAGGGAGGCGCAAGCCGTGATCAGATCAACCGTACCTGCGTTCCCACTGGCACTACTGCAAAAAGCTCTGCGATATGCTCGTTGTACAGGCCAACGCAGCCTGAAGACGATCGCCGCCCGATCTTGCGCGTGTCGTGGGTTCCGTGGATGATATAGGCGGGCCAGTCCAGATACATGGCGTGCGTTCCCAGCGGGTTGGCAGGGCCTGCGGGCATGTATTGCAGGGTCGGGTCCTTCTCCAGCATCGACGGCGTAGGGGTCCAGTCCGGTCCGATCTTCTTGCGAACAATTTCGGTGTATCCGCGTTTCGTCAAGTCTTCCGTCATCGGCACCGAACTCGGGTAAAGTCGGTAGTCCCTACCATCTGCAGACCAATAGTGCAGTGCGCGGGACACTAGATCGGCAACGATAGCCCCTTTGCCGAGAACCTCAAAATGGTCCTCCCAGCGTTGGGTCACAAAACTGGATGTGTTGTTGCGAACGGCCCCGGTCGCTACAGTTGCGGGCTGTTCCGACTGCGCCCGAAGCACAGAGGGCATGGCCAGCGGGATGGCCGCTACGCAACTCCCGATCAAGATGTTGCGGCGGGATAGGTTGCTGTTGCTCATGTCAAAGTTTCCTTTTCGTATCGTCAGACACCGAAGGGTCTTCGGCCCGTTAAGTCCGGATAATTACCGGCCAAACTTAAGTGAACCTTAGTTTTCGTTTTCCGGTGCCGACATCCTGCCTCCTGCGACATCGGCCAAAAAAAACCAACGCTGATCGCGTAAGTTCCGTGGTCTTAATGGCGACACACCCTATTTCCATCGCCGCGCGGTAAGGGTGGTTCCCTTGCCAAGCTCTCGGAGATACTCGCAAAAGCGTCCGCCGAAGGCCTGATCCTGCGCAACCGCCGCGCGGGAACTGTGGTGGCGCGCCCCCGCATCCATTCGGCGGTGCTCAACATCCCAGATATCCGTGCGCGCATTGAGGAACATGGTGCCACTTATGGCTACCACCCTCTTATGGATGAGTTGCGCCCGCCTTGCTGCGTGCATCTAGGGTCAGAAGGGCACCACTTGGGGCAAAGCCGTTTCATCCGGTCGCTGCATCTCAGCGACGGTGCACCGCTGCTGTTGGAGGATCGGCATGTCTTTCTGGATGCTGTCCCAGACGCCAGGAGCGCAGATTTCCGAACAAGTCCGCCCGGTGCTTGGTTGATCGCACATGTGCCGTGGACGGAGGCAGAACACCGCATTTCGGCAGTTGCAGCGGAAGCGGGCGTTGCGCGCGCGCTGGAGGTCACAAGCGGCTCTCCTTGCCTGCTTGTCGAACGCCGCACCTGGCGCGGGACGGAGACGGTAACCATGGCGCGACAAGTTTTCCGAGGTGACCGCTTTGATCTGGTTGCACGCTTTGGACCTGAAAGCAGCAAAGCGACTGGCGGGTGACAGGAGGGCTGACATGGTCTGCCCTCCTGCAATATCAGATATGGTCCGCCGTCAGTCGAAACGCTTGACCTCGGTATAGGCACCCGCCACGCGCAGTGTCATGGAAACGGGTGCGCCGCCCCGATTGCGCCAGAACCAGCCGTGGTTGCCGGTAAAGGCCGCCGTCAGATCGCCCGCATCCGCCCCGACACTGCGGCCTTTTTCATAGCTGATCTCGTTGTCGCCGCCGTCGCCGTGGGTGTCGAAGTTGACGACACCTCCGGTTACCACCCAATCATATTGGGCAACTGCACCTTCGGCCATCACCAGCTTGATCTCGGTGCCTTTGCCGGGTTCAAGCGTAAAGGTGATCTCATCCGTCCAGACTTGTGCCACGGCAGGTGCTTCCTGCGCGTGTGCTGCGCCGACGAACAGGCCAAAAATCGCGTCCAAAACACCGGGGGACAGCGAGGATTGCGGCTGCGCCGCCTCTTGCTTCAGCATAAGACGATCCGATTCAGCCTCTTCGGCCAGCTGCGCCTTGATCTCGCCCATCTCGGTCAGCCCCAGAACGCCACCGACGCCGGTGGGATCAATGTTGTATTCCGCAGGCATCACAACGGTCACAAGGATCACTGCCGCAGCGGCGATGGCGATGCCGGTCGACCGCAGCAGTTGCGATGAAGTCGGCAGGTCTTCAAGGTTGGGTTTGGGTGTATTGTACATGGTGTGTCCTTTTCAGATCAGGAAAGTGCAAGGCCGGTCAGCTGATAGCCAACCAGAATGAAGCCCGCCGTCATCATGACGACGTTGGCGGTATAGGCGTGGCGCAGGAAACCGGGAGTGCGCCGCCAGAACCCCATCACGATAAGGATCATCGACAGCGCGATCAGCTGGCCGAGCTCAACGCCAACGTTGAAGGCGATCAGGTTAGCCAGAAGACCATCCGGCGCGATATCGTAATCAAGGATTTTGGTCGCCAGCCCCAGCCCGTGGAAAAAGCCAAAGATTAGCGTGGCCGCCTTGGTATCGGGCTGGAACCCGAACCAGCGCTGATAGGCACCAAGGTTGTCCAGCGCCTTGTAAACGACAGACAGACCGATGATCGCGTCAATCACATAAGAGTTGACGCTCCAGCCATACCAGACGCCCAGCAGCATGGTGGTGGAATGGCCGATGGCAAACAGGCTGACGTAAAGGGCGATGTGCTGCATCCGGTAAAGAAAGAACACAACGCCGAACAGGAACAGCAGATGGTCGTATCCGGTGACCATGTGCTTGGCCCCCAGATACAGGAACGGGATCAGATTCCAGCCCGTAACTTCCTGAACATAGCCCGCGTCGCCAAGGGTTACGTTGTGGGCGAGCGCACCCTGGGCCGTGAGCGTCAGGAGAATAGTGGTAAAAGCAAGGATCCCCGGCAGCGCAACGCCGCCATGCCCCCGCCTTGGAGGTGAAGTGTAAATCATGTTGATATCCAATTGAGAGTGTCAGGTCTGGGCCGGGGTTCCCCCTGCGACCCGCTCAGACTGACGTAGCTTTCGGCGGTCGCCTCAGACCTGACTGCGGAAGACTCCCCGCCGAAACATCGGACATGCCGAGACGCAGGCCGCTTAAATCGAAAACGGACTCGCTGACGTGCGGCAAAACGATCTGTGTCGGGTGTTCATGATCGGTCGCGTCGTGGCCGCCGCCAAACTGACCCCGGTCCGGCTCATCATGCGAATGACCATGAACCAGCTGCTCGATGGCTTGCGCGCTGTCAATCGACGAACCCGGTCCGTGCGTCATGGCAATGACCATGGGGGCCGCCAGCAAAGCGCAAAGAATCAGTAAGGCGAAAGCCCCCCGTGCAGCGATTTTGATACCTACAAGTGTCATTGCCCACTGCCCCTTGGCTGCACGGTGTCTGAAGACGCACCGTTAAAGCCAGATCCTCGCCCCAAAATTCAACGTTACCTAAGAAATACCGGACTGCGCTTTGGAATGCAATCCGACCAACCAGTGAGAAAGCTGGAATGCGCTCAGCTCCATCTCTCCCTCCAGACAATCCGAAAATCGTCTTGATATAATCCCCCTGGGGGGGATAGATATTTAGTATGGAAAACCAACGCTCGCACACATCGCACACTGAGATCATCAATCGCCTGAAACGGGCGAATGGACATCTGCAATCCATCATTCAGATGCTGGAGCAGGGTAAGCCCTGCGCAGAGATCGCCACCCAGATCAAAGCTGTCGAAAGTGCCATCACGGCGGCAAAGCGCGGCCTCATCCATGATCACATTGACCATTGTCTTGGGCTTGGCGACGGCAACGATCTTGCCGAAATGCGCGCCTTGGCCAAGCTGTTGTAAAGAGGGGTTAAGATGCTGAACGTTCTTGCCAACCGTACATTCCGTCATTTGTTTGCGGCACAGGTGATTGCCCTTCTGGGCACTGGCCTCGCCACAGTAGCGCTGGGCCTCTTGGCATGGCAATTAGCGGGTGACAAAGCCGGGCTGGTGCTGGGCACAGCGCTGGCGATCAAGATGATCGCCTATGTCTCCCTCGCCCCTGTCGCCGCCGCCTTTGCAGAAAGACTGCCGCGTCGCGCGTTTCTGGTCACATTGGACCTGATCCGCGCAGGCGTCGTGCTGTTCCTGCCCTTTGTGACCGAGGTCTGGCAGATCTATGTGCTGATCTTTTTCCTTCAGGCCGCCTCGGCGGGCTTCACCCCGGCGTTTCAGGCGACCGTTCCCGATGTGCTGCCCGACGAGAAGGATTATACCAACGCACTGTCCTTGCTGCGTCTGGCCGAAGACCTTGAACAGCTTTTAAGCCCGATGCTGGCCGCCGCCCTACTAACTGTGGTCAGCTTTCCGGTGCTGTTTGGCGGCACGGTGGCGGGGTTTATCGGGTCTGCCTTCCTGGTCGTCACGGTCACACTTCCGTCGCGGACAATAGCCGAGCCCGGACATTTCTGGGCCTCCACCACCAAAGGCATCCGCATCTACTTTGCCACGCCGCGCCTGCGCGGCCTAATGGTGATGGAGCTGGCCGTCGCCGCCGCCGGAGCGATGATATACGTCAACACTGTGGTTCTGGTTCAGGCCCGTCTGCAACTGGGCTCGCCACAAGTGGCACTTGCCTTTGCAGCCTTCGGGGCGGGGTCAATCGTTGCCGCGTTTCTGTTACCCCGGATCCTTGCGCGTGTCGCTGACCGCCCCGTGATGATCACCGGCGCAGGGCTGATGGTGGCCGGTGTTGCTATCACGCCGTTGGTCACCGGGCTGTCGGGGTTAATGGTGCTTTGGGCGCTCATCGGGTTCGGCTTCTCGTTCACGCAGACGCCGATTGGCCGCATCTTGAATCGATCCGCCCGCAACGAAGACCGCCCAGCTGTCTTTGCTGCGCAATTCGCCATGTCCCACGCGGCGTGGCTGGTGACCTATCCGCTGGCTGGCTGGCTTGGGTCGGCCTTCAGCCTGACGGTCGCCGCTTATGGTCTGGCGGCACTTGGTGCCGTAGCAATGGTCGCCGTGATCCGGCTTTGGCCTGCAGACGATCCGGTCGAGGTGACGCATGATCATCCGGATTTGCCCGCCGATCACCCGCATCTGAGCCAACATGCGGAAGGTCACCGGCACGCCTTGGTGATCGACGGGCTGCACCATCGCTGGCCTGCAAGGCGCGCGTGAGCGTTCTCGGTGGGTGATCTTGCGGTCTACAGCGGCCTTTTTCTTGCAGCGTTGCTTGCGGCAACCATTTTGCCCGCTCAGTCTGAGACGCTGGTGGTCGCGCTGCTGCTGACCGACCATGCGCCATGGTTGGTTCTGACGGTGGCGAGCGTCGGCAATGTGGCGGGGTCGTTTTTGAACTGGCTGCTGGGACGAGGGATCGAGCGGTTCCGCGACCGGCGCTGGTTCCTGGCTAGCCCTGCAGCTTTGGCGCGCGCGGAAGGCTGGTATCGTCGTTATGGTAAATGGTCGCTCCTGCTTGCATGGATACCGATTGTGGGCGATCCACTAACCGTCATAGCGGGCGTTCTGCGTGAACCCCTCCCCATCTTTCTGGTCTTGGTCACCATTGGCAAGGTTGGCCGCTATTTGGTGATTGCGGCAGCAACGCTTGGACTTGAATGACAGGGAAATCCAAACGAAGACGACGAACTAAAAATTTTGTGTATGCGTTTTGTGGAGCAAGACAAGATTTCTTGAAATCGATCCAATGTTTATGATCGACGCCTTGTAGCGACGCAGTTTCTGCGCATGCCCCCTCTTTTCAGGGGGGACTCTTCAAACGTTGAGGTGGCGTTGAGGTGTTTTGGACAAGCCAAAACCCAACTGTTTAGGTCGGGTTCTATCTCTATGTTATCATTCAGTGATTTTGTTGCGGGAACAGGATTTGAACCTGTGACCTTCAGGTTATGAGCCTAACGCGGCGCATGCGATCTTTTTACACTTATGCGCTACGGCCATACACACTTTCACAATTCACCGCGTTCAGCACGCTCGAAGATGTCGACGATGTTTTTGTCGTACGCAATATCCCTTTCAATAACGGCACGCATCTTCGGATCGGTTTCCGCTTTGAGCATGGCTTTCAGTTCAATGATTGCCAGTTCAAATTCGGCCTTACGGGCCATGTGCTTGTCCCAAGCGGCCTTTTCTTCTTTGGTGGACGGCCCGACGACACGGGCGGTCCCAACCTGCAAATCGATGATCACATGATCGGGATGCGGAAGGGGTTCTGGCGCTCCGAAGATGCCGAGCCTTCCCCGCCGATCGAGTTCAATCTCCCAGTCCACTTTGTATTGCATCGCTGTTTGCAACCATTCGTCATGTAGCGCCTTGTGGCTGGTTTCAACGGCCGACAGCAATTCCGCAAACAGTCGCTGTGATCGGTGCTGGCCTTTAACGGCGTTGACTGCCAGCGACCGCAGCACAGCTTGCGCGATCGGCACCGTGACGGTGCGTTCACCATCCCGAACCTTGATTTCGCGGTACGCCTCCTGAAGAATGATCATCTTCATGCGCTCTTCTTTCAAACCCGGGAGCTGGATCTTTTTGCCTTTCGGACGCCCGCCCGGATTTCCGGACTGACCTTTCTTGAACCGCGTTCCTTCGGGCGGCTTGGCATAGCCGACCTCGTAGCCTGGCCGAACTGCCAGTGGCCCGGCTTTGCCGGGGCCGAGCCGTCTTGGCGGCGTGCCATCTTCCGGGTTCATTGGGCCGCCGCCAACATGGCCGCGCTTGAATGCGGCCAGCCACACAGAATTTGCACGGCCTCATCTTCGGCCAGTGCTTCCCAACGGGTGAGAATGCGGTCGCAGTAAATTGGATCAAGTTCGACCAGTCTTGCGCGGCGACCGGTTTTTTCAGCTGCTATCAAGGTGGAACCTGAGCCCCCGAATACATCAAGCACTATCTCGCCGCGCCCCGAGACGTCCCTGATGGCATCGGCAATCATTTGTACGGGCGGTGCGTGCGGCGGTATAGCGCTGAAACCCAAGTGTGCCCAGATCGAGTTGGTCAACAAACAGATCAACCACGCGCGCAAGGTGATCTTCCCCGATCCAGTCGTCCAACCGCTCTGGGAAAAGCGTCGTCTGATCTCGGCTGACACCCTCGATGAAACCCGCCATGCAAAGCCCCCCAACCACGCGTAAGCATGGCACAAATTGGAGTTTTTAAACAGCCTCGGCGGAAAGCGGACGTCCAACCGCTTGAGCCACTACTCTGACGAAAGCCACAAGGGGGTCGTGCAGACACCTGAGGCCTTACGGTGAAGCCTTGAATTGACCTGCTGACTGACACTTGGCTCAATGGCTCCGGACACGACAAGAGCCGGAGCTCATTCCTTTTTAAAGCAAGAAATGCCCATCGTGACTACAGCGCTTTTGCCTGCCCGCTTCAAGCCAGCTTTGGTTCCATCTGACGTTCACTCACCGGGTGTAGCTTTGCCTCGACCTTCTTTTCGGTGGCTGAGTTGAAAATCTGGATGCGATCAGGCGGCAGATGAAGGCCCACAGCTGTACCTGCCGCAAGATCGGGGCGATCCTCGGTCAGCACGCTGAAGGGAATGTCTTCAAAGGTCAGGTTGCACAGGCGGCTTGCGCCCAGTTCTTCGATAATGTCGACCCGTGCCTCTATGATCCCCTGGCCCGGACCGACCAGGGAGGCATGCTCTGGCCGGATACCGATCTGGACTAGATGGCCGTCCGGCAGGTCCGGCAGATGTATTAGAGGAACGAGCGTGCCATTTTCCAGCAACACGCCACGCCTGGTGTAAGAAAGCTGGCCCGGTAGGAAGTTCATCGCGGGGCTGCCTATGAAGCCCGCGACATAAAGCGAGGCGGGATTGTCATAGATTTCAGCAGGGGTGCCGACCTGTTCGATGGTGCCTTTGTTCATCACCACCAGACGGTCGGCAAGCGTCATGCCTTCGTGCTGGTCATGCGTCACAAAGACCGACGTTGCCTTGATCTGGTTATGGATACGGCGGATTTCATGGCGCATCTGAACCCGCAGCTTAGCGTCCAAATTCGACAGCGGCTCATCAAACAGAAACACCCTTGGCGAGCGGATGATGGCGCGTGCCATGGCGACGCGCTGCCGCTGGCCACCGGAAAGCTGCCCCGGCTTGCGGTCGAGGAAATCTGAAAGACCGACTGATTTTGCCGTGGCCTCGATCCGGGCCAGACGCTCGGCCTTGGCGGTGCCTGCGACCTTCAGCGCATAACCGATGTTTTCGGCCACCGTCATATGCGGATAGAGGGCGTAGTTCTGGAACACCATCGCACAACCGCGTTCGCGGGGCTCCAGCGTGTTGACCACTTGCCCGGCAATGGCAATCTCGCCGGCCGTGATGTCCTCCAGCCCGGCGATCAGGCGAAGAAGGGTGGACTTGCCACAGCCCGACGGGCCAAGGATCACCACAAACTCGCCATTGTGGATATCAAGGTTGACGCCTTCCATGATCGTGGTCTTGCCATAGGTCTTGGTGACGTTGCGGATACTGATTTCGGCCATGAGATGCCCCTACTTGTCGGTGTTGATTAGGCCGCGCACGAACCAGCGCTGCATAAAGATGACGATGGCGATAGGTGGCAGCATCACGACCAGCGTCGCTGCCATTGCCAGATGCCAGGTCGGCGTGCCGCCCCCGGTGGTCAACTGGTCCGGCACCAGGTCTGACAATTGCACCACGACCATCCCATAATTCGCCCGGTCGGTGACAACCAGCAGCGGCCAGAGATACTGGTTCCACGCATAGACGAACATGATCGTCGCCAGCGCCGCGATGTTGGTTTTCGACAGCGGGATCAGCACATCCCACAAAAACCGCAAGGGCCCCGCGCCGTCCATCCGCGCGGCCTCCACCAACTCATCCGGGATGGTTAGAAAGAACTGACGGTAAAGGAACGTCCCGGTGGCGGTGGCAACCAGGGGCAGTATCAGGCCGGTGTAGGAATTGAGCAGGTTCCATTCCAGCGCCACCTCAATGCCAGAGACCGCGTTGACCAGCCAGGTGATGCCGGTCCAGTCCATGATGGTCTGGAACGGGGTCAACGCGTTGGCGGCCACGGCATAGGTCGGCACGATCCGCACTTCCAAGGGCAGCATCAGGGTGATGAAGATCATCCAGAAAATCAGCATCCGGCCGCGAAAGTTGAAAAACACCAGCGCAAAGGCGGTAATACAGGCCAGCGTGATCTTGCCGAGCACAACGCCCACGGCCACGATGAGAGTGTTGAGGAACTTCTGCCTGAAGTCCGACAGCGCCCAGGCTTCTTGCAGGTTCGGCCACAGCTGATCGCCCGGCCAAAGCTCGATCGGGGCAGAGTTTACCTGTTGCAGGGTCAGGGTCGCGCCGACGAAGGCCAGCCAGATCGGCACGAGAATGAGGATCAGCCCGAATATCAGGATCAGATGGGTCACGATGTTCAGAATGGGCGTTCGTTCAATCATCTTGGGGCCCCCTCAGGTGTAATGCACGCGCTTCTCGATGTACCGGAAC
>JANOFE010000147.1:0-2322 GCA_031413495.1 Pseudorhodobacter sp.
ACCGACAACGCGATCATTCCATTGAAGGAGCGTGTGGTCGATGAAGCCTACGACCCCGTCCGCAAGCTCCTCCGCGTCATCACCGGCGGATGAGGTACGAAACCGCCCGGAGGGCTCGAGAGTCACGATCTTCCAGATCAAGCTCTGCCATACGTTCATCTTCTGGATCCTGAGCCTGTGCGTCGTCTACGCACTGTTCAGCGGTCTCGGCGATCGCATCACCGCCTGGACCGGGGTCGCCGTCGGACTGCTGCTGGTAGAGAGTGTCGTCTTGGCCGCCTCGGGCTGGAAATGCCCGCTGACGATTTTGGCCGAGCGCCGGGGAGCCGCGAGCGGTTCGGTGACTGACATTTTCCTTCCCAAATGGTTCGCGGACCGAATTTTTCCGGTCTGCGGTACCCTGTACCTGGTCGCCGTAGCGATCATCGCGGTTCGCGTATTCCTCTAGACCCCGACGCGAATTGTGGTCACTGCCGAACGCACCCCGGGTGTGGCTGAAGCCAACGGAGGCCACTTTTGATCTCGATCCGACAGCCGTCAATCCTCTTCATCTTGGTCGCGCTGGCCGCCGTCGGCGGCGCTGCGCGGGGCCAGATGCAGGTTCTTGTAGAGGAAGGATTCTCCATGCACTACCGTGCGAACGGATCCGATCCGGGGATCGGATCGAGTTGGACGCTCGAAGCGTTCGACGATTCGAATTGGCCGACGGGGAGCTTCGGTACGGGATACGAGACGGCCACCGGCGCTCAGCAGTTGATCCAGACGCCGGTCCCCGCCGGAACCCGCTCGATCTACACGCGTTCGACCTTCCAGCCCCGGTCCGGCAAATGCCTTGGGTTCCCGCGCGCTCTATCTCTTTGTTGGTGAGCGCGACACCTATCTGCGAATCCACGGCTCTCCGCTTCCGGGTTCAATCGGAAGCCGCGCGAGTTCGGGCTGTGTGCGCATGGTCATGCCACATATCAACGACCTGTTCGATCAGGTCGAGGCTGGCGTAACGGCGCATCTCTACCCCGCCGAAGAAGGGAATGTGGCGACGACCCTGTGACGGACACCGCCCATTTGCGCGTTTGGGGCTGCCAGCGGGACTTTTCGGATCAGCCCACCGAGGCAGTTTTGGCTGCAGCGTCGGTGCAAATCGGCCTGCCCCTAACCGATCGCAGCGGCAACATCGTCGTCTCAACCGGCCCGACATGGCGGTACCAATAGCAGCCGTCTTCGGGTTTCAGGATCACTTCCTGCAGGTTCTGATACGGTGCCGCAATCATGGCGACCCCTTCCGGCAGCTCCTTTAGAAACCCGGTCGTTTTGTCAGTCGCCTGATTGATCGGGACGGTGCAGGCCCCAAGTGCAAGAAACCCAATCGCAAGACAAATCGACCGCGACTGCCTCGAAGCCACGGGCGGGGTTCGGTTTATGCGCGCGACGTTCTCGGCTGTGATCTCTGACCTGTTAATACTGCTCGGTCGCATTGGATATCCTTGTTTCTTGTTCTATCGCGTTCCTGATCCGGTATGGGCAGCTTTGGCCCAAGCCTGCGGGCACTATACCTTGATCAGGGCCGCGGTGGCATACATGAACGCGAGCCCAGCCAGAAAACCGCCAAGAACAGCGGGAGCAAACAGCACGACTTGCCGGTCGTTGTTCTGGCGCATCAGGTAGGCGGTGACCTCAACCATGACCTGCAGGATTGCACCCGCCCCGACGGCCAGCGCCAATGCCGACCATTGCGGCGCGTAGGCTAGACTGCCCGCCCACATGCCCAGAACTGCCGGGCCGCCCGCCAGTAACGTAAGGGCAGCAAAGGTCCAAAGTGGTGGCCGGACACGCAGCATTGGTGCGGCGATGCCGATGCCTTCCGTCACATTGTGCAGCGCAAATCCGAGGACGAGGAAGGTGCCAAGCCCTGCCGACCCGGCAGCGAACGCCCCACCGATGGCCAGCCCTTCTCCGAAATTGTGCAACCCGATCCCGAGGGCGATGTAGAAGGCCAGCGCCAGCCCTTCGGGCGTGCCGCGCCAGCGTCCGATGGCCATCAGCAACAGGAAACTCGCCAAGCCGGCCAGCCAGACCATTGCAGACCCCTGGAACAATGCGGCGGCACTGGCCGCAAGTTCCAACGCCTCGGAGGTCATGTCGATGAGCAGAAAGGCCAGCAGGCCCACAGTCAGCGCGAGCAGGAAATTCATGCCCCCCCGCCCGACCCCGCGCATCGCCGGATAGAACATCAAGCCAAGCGCCACCGGCAGCAGGCCGACAATTGCACCCACCAGCGCCTGAAGCCGCAGTTGGCCACCCGTGGCCTTTGGCGTCGGCACAGCC
>JANOFE010000148.1:0-18139 GCA_031413495.1 Pseudorhodobacter sp.
CTGATTCTGTTTGGCGGGTCCGACCCGTTCCAGACAGCGGCCGGTTTCGAGGTTTCGGCAAGCTATCGTTTTCAGCCCAATTTCATCCTCAGCGGGGCGATCCGGCAGCCGCTTTATTCCAACACCTCGGATGCCGTGATCATTGTGAACGAGGAGATCCCGGTCGTGCGGCGCAACTCGTCTGTCTATACCGAAGAAGGCAGCCCCGCGATTGATTACCTGACCCTTGCCCATTATGGGCGGCCCGGGTCAAATCTGTATAGCCGTGTGACCCTTGGTTATCTGGAACGGATGTTTGGCGGTCTGTCCACCGAAGTGCTGTGGAAACCGGTTGACAGCAACTGGGCGCTGGGGGCCGAGGCAAACTATGTGGTCCAGCGGGAATTCGATCAGCTTCTGGGCTTTCAGGATTACGAAGTCGCCACCGGACACGGATCGTTCTATTACGCGTTCGACAACGGGTTTCTGGGCCAGATCGACGTTGGCCGTTATCTTGCGGGTGACTGGGGTGCCACGTTCGGCATTGACCGCGAGTTCAACAATGGCTGGCGGGTCGGGGCCTATTTCACGCTGACCGACATGCCATTCGAGGATTACGGCGAAGGATCGTTCGACAAGGGCATCCGGCTGTCGATTCCGACCGACTTCGTCTTTGGCCAGCCGTCGCGGCGGGAAACCGGGACGACGCTGCAATCGCTGACCCGCGATGGCGGGGCGCGGCTTGATGTGGACGGCAGGCTGTACGATGTCGTGCGTGACGGACATCTTGGCGAAATGACCGATAGCTGGGGACGCTACTGGAGATGACGGGCAGGACGGCGATTCTGATGGCGGCCATGGCCCTGGGAGGGGTTTCGGCTTGTGGCGATAATAGCGGCGAACAGTTTTTGGACACGCTGACGACCGTGTCCGATGTTTTTGCCGCAGGAAGCGATGACGGCGGTTTTGCAGAAACTGCCAATTTCTCAGGCGTATTCACGCCTGACGCGGTTGCTGCTAATCCGGACTCCTATCAACTTGTGACGATTAACGCCCTTGGCGTGGCGGAACTGGCCTACAGGACGACCGACAATGAAAATGACGATACCTGGCTCAGCCAGTCAGGGTTCAGCGTTTCTTACCGCGACGGGGTCGTCGTCGCGACTCGCGGGCTCGTCGGCGAAGATATCATGGCTGCCAACGCCCCTGGCCTTTTGAGCGCCTTGCAGGCGGGTGGCGGAACGACAAGCCGCGCGATGGAGGCGCTTGATAGTCTGAACCAGGTGCAGACATCGACGTTTGCCTGCACAGTGACCTCAGCAGGGACCGAAAACATCAACCTTGGCGTGCGTGAAGTAGATGCGCGCCGCTTTGACGAGAATTGCCGGGGCGAGGCAGTCGTCTTTGACAATATTTACTGGCTTGACGATCAAGGCACGATCATAGCGTCGCGTCAGTACGTATCGCCAACTGTTGCATATTTGCGTAGCAACCGTCTTTGAATCGGCTTGATTGATCGGGAGGATTCGACAACTCTCTTGAGTTAAGGAATCAAATAAGCTATCGCCACTACAACGCTTTGTTATCAACTGGAGTAGAAACATGCGCATGACCAAGACCCTTATCGCTGCTGCCCTCGCAACCCTCGTCGCTGGCTCTGCCATCGCCGGCGGTTTTGCACAGGAAATCGTTGAAGCTCCCGTCGTCATCGTTGAGCCCGAAGTTCAGCGTTCTTCCTGGGGCATCATCCTCCCGCTCGCCGCTCTGGCGCTGCTGGTTGGCCTGGCGTCCGGCTCGGACGACGAAGAAGCCGCGACGACCGACCGTAGCTAATCTGCGGGTTTCAGTCTCGGATCGTAAGACCGAGGCAGATTGTAGAAGGCAGGCCCGTTCGGGTCTGCCTTTTGCGTTTTGACTGACAGGCACTGGCTGGCGGGCGCTCCGGTCAATCTGGTCAGGTAAATATCGCCGTCTGATGTGTCGACAAACGCGATGACGCCTATCGTCTGGCCATCATGGCAAGCTTTATCAGCGCGCGTTCGACCAATGCCTGCTGGGGTGCCGTGCTGACGGACCGCAATTGCAGGTCGGTGTCGATCAGCGTCACCAACCCGCGTTCCAGCCGATCCCGGCCCCACCGGGCGGCCTGCCGGATCAGCGCATCGCGGCGCGGGCCAAATGGTGGCGGGCGAAGCCGGTTGACCCCGGTTGCGGGCCCCCCCGGATCGCTGGCGGCGGTGTGCAGGGCGCGAAAGTGGCGCAGGGCCGGAATGCAGATCCCGACCGGCCCGACGCCCTGCGCGTAAAGCCTGCGCAGTACCGCCGCAATTTCCCCGACCCGGCCTTCGGCCACGATCTGCAAAAGGTCGTCCACGTCTGCCTCGCTGGACAGCGGCGCGCAGGCCGCAAGATTGGCAAGCGTCACGGCGGTCGGATCACCTAGTTTGTAGAGGCCAAGCTTTTCGATGGTCTGGCGAAAATCGCCGGGATCAAGACTGCGGGCAAGATCGGCCACGGCGGTGCGGGCATCGGGGTCGATTCGCGGCAGTTCTGCCGCGGCCAGAAGGGCCGCGATTTCGTCCGCGCCGGGGGGATCGTCGTACAGCGTGATGCAGACGACCGCCCGGTGCCCTTCGAACAACTTGCGCAGGTTCGATCTGGCCGTCAGCGCCCCGCCGGTGACGATGATCTGGGCATCGCCCGGTTTCCAGTCGTCAAGGGCAGCAGACAGCGTGTCGGTCAACCCGTCGGTCGCATCCTCGACAAAGGCCACGCGCGGGCCGGGAAAAAAGCCCTGCGCCTTGACCGCATCCAGCAGCAGTGCTGGATCCTTGCGCAGGTCGGCGGCGGGGATGCGGGTCAGGCGCATTTCGGCCTCGCCCGAAGGGCCGATCAGGGCGGCAATGATTTCCTGTCGCCGCGCCGCGACCCGCATCACGTCTTCGCCCGATATCAGCGCGCCCGCGCCTTTGGCGTCGGGCTTGCGGACATAGGCGGTCGCATCCCGGGCAGACAGCTTCACGACCTAGACCCCTTGAACGGCGATCAGCAACCGGGCGAGGATCAGATCGGCCAAAGCCGAAGCCAGCCTGTCGCTGGCGTCATTTTCGGCCGTACGGGTGGCGACTGTCGTGCCCGTCGCAGCATAGCTGGTAAAGCTGTCAACCTGCCCTGTTGCCAGTTCCGTGCTGCTGGCCGCGTCGATCAGGGACCAATTCGCCGCGCCGGTCAGGTTGAACCGCGTGATTGATCCATCGGGGGCGATTGCGGCGGACACTTCGTCCACGGACGAGGCAACCGTCAGCCGAAACGCCGGAGTCGCCGCCAGACCCAGCCGGTCTTCGATTGCGCTGCGCAGGCGAAAATCGAACGGGGTTGCGGCGGTTTCCACACTGACCCTGTCAAGAAGCGTAAGCGCCGCGCCGCCGGGGGCATAGACCGGCTGAAATCCGCAGGCCCCCAGCACCAGACCGGCCAGGATGACCAACCGGCGGGGGACATTGCGGATCGGGTCAGACGACGACATTGACGATACGACCCGGCACCACGATCAGTTTCCGGGGCACGGCCCCATCCAGCGCCCGCGCCACGGCGTCATCGGCAAGAACAAGCTTTTCGACATCCGGTATCGCCATATCCTTGGGCACAGTAATCTCGGACCGCCGTTTTCCATTGATCTGGATCGGCAGGGTGACGTTGTCGTCGATCAGCAGCGCGGGATCGGCCTTGGGCCAGGGCGTAGTAGCGATCAGCCCCACCCCGCCCGTCATGGACCAGATTTCCTCGGCCAGATGCGGGGTCATCGGTGACATGAGTTGGGCAAGGACGCGGACAGCGTCCTGTTTGGCCGCCGTCCCGGCCTCGGACCGGGCCAGCAGGTTGGTAAAGCCGTAAAGTCGGGCAATCGCAGCATTAAAGCCAAAGGATTCAATCCCCATCGTCACGTCCTGGATCGTCTTGTGCAAGGCCCGCCGCAGGCCGGCGTCATCCTGTCCCGGCCCGTTGTCCGTCAGACCGGCGATATCGGTGGCGATCCGCATGACGCGGCCAAGGTGCCGTGCGGCCGCCTCGGCCCCGGACGCCGTCCATTCCACGTCACGTTCGGGAGGGCTGTCGGACAGCACGAACCAGCGGGCGGTATCGGCGCCATAGGTCGTGACGATGCTGACCGGGTCCACGACGTTTTTCTTGGACTTTGACATCTTGGCAGACGGGATGACCTCGACCGTTTCGCCGGTCGCGGTCAGTGTGCCATTCCCGACCTCTTCGGGAAAGTGATAGACGGGTCGCCCGGCGTCATCCCGGGTCATGTAAATCTCGTGCGTCACCATGCCTTGGGTGAACAGCGCGTTGAAGGGTTCAATCGCGGTCACTGGCAAATGCCCGGTTTTCGCCATCGCGCGGGCGAAAAACCGTGAATAGAGCAGGTGCAGGATCGCATGCTCCACCCCGCCGATATATTGATCGACATTCATCCAATAGGCGGCATCCTCCGCCACCGTCGGCGTGCTGGCATGCGGGGCCGTGAACCGTGCATAATACCACGACGAATCGACAAACGTATCCATCGTGTCCGTCTCGCGCCGGGCATCGGCGCCGCATTTCGGGCAGGTGCACTGCCGCCATGTCGGGTGCCGGTCCAGCGGGTTACCGGGAATATCAAACGTCACGTCGTCGGGCAGTTTGACCGGCAGGTTGGCCTTATCTTCCGGCACCACGCCGCAACTGGCGCAATGGATCACCGGAATAGGGCAACCCCAATAGCGTTGCCGAGAAATGCCCCAGTCGCGCAGACGGTAGTTGGTAACACCGCGCCCGACGCCTTTGGATTCGCAAAAGGCAATCGCGGCGGTGACTGCTTCATCGCCCGTTTGCACCTCGGCCCCGGCAAAGCCACGAATATAGCGGACACGCTCTGATTTCATTGGTGAGAAAACCTCGGTCAGGGCCGCGTCTTCCGCATCCAACGCCACAAACACCGAGGGAATCGGCAAACCATATTTGGTCGCAAATTCAAAATCGCGGGCGTCATGCGCGGGGCAACCAAAAATCGCGCCGGTCCCGTACTCCATCAATACGAAATTCGCGATATAAACCGGCAGTTCGACCGATGTATCAAACGGATGCAGCACACGCACGCCCGTATCAAACCCGCGTTTCTCAGCGGTTTCCAAGGCTTCGGCTGTGGTGCCACCGCGGCGACATTCGGCCACAAACGCCGCAACCTTTGTATCATGCCGTTCCAGATGCTTGGCCAGCGGATGATCCGGCGAGATCGCAGCAAACGAGGCACCCAGCAATGTATCAGGCCGAGTCGTGTAAACCTCAATCCGGTCAAACCCATCGGGCGCGCCGGTTGTCGTGAACGCAAACTGAAGCCCTCGCGATTTGCCGATCCAGTTCGCTTGCATCAGGCGCACTTTATCCGGCCAGTTGGTCAAGCCATCCAGCGCCGCCAGCAACTCCCCAGAATAATCGGAAATCTTGAAAAACCACTGGGTCAATTCCCGCCGTTCCACCGCCGCGTTGGACCGCCAGCCCTTGCCGTCAATCACCTGTTCATTGGCCAGCACGGTCATATCGACCGGGTCCCAGTTCACCACGGCGGCTTTTCGGTACACCAACCCGGCCGCCATCATGTCGATAAACATCGCCTGCTGTTGGCCGTAATATTCCGGATCACAGGTCGCGAATTCGCGGGACCAGTCAATCGACAGGCCCAACGGTTTCATCTGTTTGCGCATCTCGGCGATGTTGGAATAGGTCCATTCTTTCGGGTGGCCCCCGCGTTCCATCGCGGCATTCTCGGCGGGCATCCCGAAGGCATCCCACCCCATCGGATGCAGCACCGAAAACCCTTGCGCGGCCTTATAGCGCGCCACCACATCGCCCATGGTATAGTTGCGAACGTGCCCCATATGGATGCGCCCGGACGGATAGGGAAACATCTCCAGCACGTAATACTTAGGTCGCGCAGCATCACGCTTTGCCAGAAACGTGCCGGCCTTATCCCACGCGGCTTGCCATTTCGGCTCTATCTCACTGGGCTTATACTGCGACATATCTGGCCTCGTTCCTGCATTTCCGGCATGGAGTTACACCGATGCAGGGGCAGAGGTCCAGTCACCAAGGCCAAGCGGCAATGGATTAAAGCTTAGCATCCTGAATGCGCAACTGGCGCGCGCGGGTCAGGATGGCATTTTCAACCGCGCGTGCGGTTTCGGGTGCAACCGCCCCACCACCGCGTGATTGCAGCGCCACTTTCAAAGACCGCGCATCAAGCGCCGGGTCTTGCACATAGACCGTGGCTCGGTAGGCGCGGCCGCCGCCGGGGGGCGTGCCAAAGCCTGTCACCAGAACCCCGGTGAACGGATCAACCGATTCGATGGGCAGGAAGTTCAGCACGTCTTGTGCGGCCACCCAGATGTACTTGTTCACCTCGACCGTGGTGTTCGGGTCGGCGGCGTTGGAAAACAGATCAAAGATTGTGGATCGGGGCTGATCATCGCCATTGGCCTTGGCAAGCGCCGCGCGCTGGGCATCTGCCGCCGCCTTGTTATCCAGCTGTTGGTCGGACGGAATCGTTAAATCCCTGTTCCGGCCACCAAATAACCCGGACCCACCAGACCCAAAGCCGCCACCGCAGCCAGCCAGCGTTGCAATAAGACAGCACATCACCGAGGCGCGTGCGAGGCGATGCAATCTCATCCGTTCCCCCAATACCAGTTGCGTCTGTCTAACGGAGCCATGGGGGCGTGCCAAGGCTTTTCCAGTGTCGCAAGGAAACGCACGCCTATAGAAGCACTCAATGACAGGTGGATTCGCGGCACCCCACCAAATCACTGTGGCATCCGTGCATCATCCGGGCGGACTTTCCGGGTCACTGCCAGAGTCGCGTTGCAAACCGGGCCTGCTGCAGCGAAATAGGGTCATACCCAATTCGGATTCCCCTGAATTGGCGTCACCGTTTGATAAAACGAGGGAAAACGATGAAAAAGATTCTTCTTGCTACCACGCTGCTGGCAGCATCGACCGGCTTCGCAGCCGCTGAAGTGGCCGTGTCGGGTTCGGCCCGCATGGGTGTTATCTATGATGGCGCCGATTATTTCTACTCGTCGCGTGTTCGCGTTAACTTCGCTCTGTCCGGCGAAACCGATGGCGGTCTTTCGTTCGGCGCGTCCGTGCGTAACGACCAGATCGGCACCGGCGGCACTGCAAATGGCGACTCGACTGTGTTCATCTCCGGCGCGTTCGGCAAGCTGACCATGGGCGATGTTTCCGGCGCTGCTGATGCGTTGGTTGGTCAAACTTCCGGCGTTGGTTATGGCCCGAACGACGGCCTGCATGAAATCGGCTTCCTTGGCGCTGACAAAACCGCTGTATACTACGAATACAGCACAGGCGCGCTGACCTTTGGTCTGGGTGCTGGCCAGGTTGGTTCTGATGATTTCTCCGTTGCGGCAAAGTATGCAGCCGACGGTTACTCGGTGGCCATCGGTTACGAAGATGTTGGCACAGATACCCAAGTGTCTTTGCTGGGTTCGGCAACCTTCGGCGCGATAACTGTGAAAGCTAAAGTCGCTGACACAGATTCCAACGTTGACACCGAATACTCGGTATCGCTTGACTATGCGATGGACGCTTTGACCCTGACAGCGTTTTACACCGCGTTTGACGCTGATGTGAACCACATCGGTCTGGGCGCAGCTTATGACCTCGGCGGCGGCGCTGCGATCAAGGGCGGTATTGTTCGTCAGGACACCGCTGCGATCGACACAACCTTCGCAGACGTTGGTATGACTTTCTCGTTCTGATCTGATCAGACCACGAGATGTGGAAGAGCGGCCCTTTGGGGCCGCTCTTTTCTTTTGTGCTATCCTGTGGCCAATTGCGCTGCAAACTGCGGGAGCCTGCCTTTGTCCTTCACACAGATCATCCAGCGCGTGGCGGCTGCGGAAATTACCCACGGCCGCACGCCCGGTTCGGTGCAGCTGATAGCCGTGTCAAAAGTGCAGCCCATCACGCGGGTGCAGGCGGTGCTAATGGCGGGTCACCGGGTGTTTGGCGAAAACTATGTGCAGGAAGCGCTGGGTAAATGGCCCGCCTTTCGCAGCGAATTTGCCGGTGTGCACCTGCATATGATCGGCCCCTTGCAAACCAACAAAGCCAAACCTGCGATGGACTTGTTTGATGCAATCCACACACTCGACCGCCCGTCGCTGGCCGAAAAACTCGCGCGCCTGGCGCAAGATCGGGGATCATGCCCTGATTTGTTTGTGCAAGTGAACACAGGCGAAGAGGTGCAAAAAGCAGGTATCCTGCCAGAGGGTACCGATGGATTTATTGCCACCTGCCGCGCGATGAACCTGCCCCTGAAAGGCCTGATGTGCATCCCGCCTGAGGGGATGGACAGCACCCCGCATTTTGCAATGCTGGCCGCCATCGCCGCCCGAAATGGCCTGACAGGTCTGTCGATGGGCATGAGCAGCGATTTTGAAGCCGCCATTGCGGTGGGCGCCACCCATATTCGTGTGGGGTCCGCGATCTTTGGCGACAGGATTTACAGCTGACCGAAGCCCCCCCCCTCAACCCTCCCCACAAAGGGGGAGGGAGCGCCTCGCCTCCATCATGCTTTTCCAAACCTACGAAAACCGTCGCTTCCCCTCCCCCCGCGTGGGGAGGCGTCAGGGGAGGGGGGCAACGCAGCGCTACATCAACCAAACCCGTGCATAGGGCGGCAGGGCAATTACCCCGCCGTCCGTGGCGACCGGGGCATCCGACAGCGCATCATGCATCAATGATACCCCCTGCGCCCGCGCCCAAGCCTCTGGCACATGCAGCCAGTTTTCGGTGAAATTGAACAAACACAGCACCGCACCCGTTGGCGCAAGTCGCGCCACGGCAAACAGCCCCGCAACATCCACCGCCAACACCTTCGTCGGCGTGCTTGCATGCAGGGCTAGGGTCGCGCGCCTGCGCGTCAGAATATGCTTCACCCCTCGAAACACCCTGCCCGGTGGCGTATCATCGGTGGCACGCGTTGCAGCAATGTCCCAATCCATCCGGGGGCGGTGTATCCAACGGCTGTCATGCGCGTGATCGGGGTTTTTCAGATAGCCATAGTCATTCAAGGTGGCCAATTCATCGCCCATGTAAATCAGGGGTATCCCGCCAAACCCGGCAATCAAGGCGTGGCCCATCAAAATGCGCTGCACCGCCAGATCAACCGCACCCGCATCTTGCGCTTTTTCCAACCCGGCCAGTGACGCGAAACTGCCCGAGATTCGCTTGTCCCCGGTTGCCGGGTTTTCCTGAAACAGCGCGCCTTGCGCAAAAGATCCCGGAAAATCGCCTTCATAGAAATCCGACAGATAATTGCGATGCGCGGCCCCTATCATGCCACGCGCCCAGGCATCTTCATCCGTAATGGCCCAGCCAATATCATCATGGCAGCGAATATAGGTGGCGTAGCTGGCGTTGGTCAGGCGGTCCGGAAAATGGCTGGCCAACACATGCGTCATAAGCCCGGTATCGCGGGTGGCAAGTGCCCCCCAAAACTGCACCATCAGGCTGTTGTGATAGGCAAGATTGCCCTCGCGCCCGTCATGCTTACCCCGGCCAAGGTAAGGCAGCATTTCAGCGGGGGCGACAATTGCCTCTTCCAGATGAATAACCGCCGGGCATGCCACGCGGCAACAGGCGCGCAGCGCTTGCAGCAGCATATGCACCTCCGGCTCCGATTGGCACCGCGTGCCCAAGCGTTTCCACATGAACGCCACCGCATCCAGCCGCAGTACATCAACGCCCTTGTTGGCCAGATGCAGCATGATCTTGGTGATTTCCAAAAACACCTGTGGGTTGGCCCAGTTCAGATCCCATTGATGTTCGGCAAACGTGGTCCAAACCCATTTGCCAATATCCGGGTAATGGGTGAAATTGCCCGGCGCATTGTCGGGGAACACTTCGACCAGCGTTCGTGAATACTGATCCGGCACGTCGGGGCTGTCATACATCAGGTAATAATCCTGAAACTTGGAATCCCCCTTTATTGCCTGCTCCGCCCAGTCATGTTCCTTGGCCGTGTGGTTCAGCACCAGATCAATGCACAGGCTGATACCGCGCTTTCGCAGCTCTGTCGCCACATGCTCAAAATCCGCCATGGTGCCGTAAGCAGGGTTGATGGCTGCGTAATCCATCACCGAATAACCGCCGTCACTGTCCCCCGGACGGGGCTTCAGGCAGGGCATGAAATGCACATAGGTGATGCCAAGGTCAGCCAGATAGTCCAGCTTGTCCAACACCCCCATCAGTGTGCCGGCAAAGCGGTCGATGTAGAACACATAGCCCGCCATGTCGGACCTAAGAAACCAATCCGGTTCCAGATCGCGCTTCAGATCAAGGTGTTTCAGATCGGCAGGGCGGGCAGTCCAAGCGTTATGCAATGCTTCGGTCAACGAGGATTTGAATGCACTGTACCCCGGATGCGCGCCATACAGACCCTCCAGCATCGGCCAAAGATCAGGGGCCGACCGCGCCAGCCGCAAATCGAAAATCTGGTCATCCGCGCGGGGCGGCGTTTTGGCCATGGCTTCCTCCGGTTCGATTGAAAGATTACGGCGTCCAAAGCGGTTTGGAAAGGGGGTCAAGTGACAGAAGCGCTTCAAACAGCCCGTTGAAAATGATCAGGCGTGTCAACCGTGCCCCGGACCGCTCTAAAAACACTGCGGGGCAGTGTTTTTCGGTCCGTTGTTCATAAGGCGGGACGCCGTTGAACAAGGGATGTCGGGCAACACCCAAGCGGTGGTAAATCGGGCCGCTACTACCCGGGTAGGTGCGTGTAACGCGCCTGCCCCCGGCGGGCAGTCGCGACCCGATTTGATGCGTGTCAAATCGGGCAAAGGCAGTCTTGTTCTTCCAAAATATTCAATCCGGTCTAAGGTCTGATAATCAGCCGTGTCGAATGCCGGATACGCGCCGCGATCCACAGCAAATCAGCCCGCGCTAACCCCACGCACCCCGCCGTTGGATGGCGCGGTTTGCGCCACGCATGGATGAAAATCGCCGATCCCTTGCCGGGCTTGGCATACGGCCAGTTCCAATCTGTGATCAGGATCAGGTCATACAACGGGTCGGCACGGCGCAAACATTCGTGGCCAAACCGGTGCGGGGTGCGCACCATGTGATTGTACTCCGGGTCGTCGGGATCTTCGGACCAGAAATCACCCAATCCGATCGGAACCGCCCAATCGGCTGGCGGCAACATCCTGTCGGGACGGTACAGCATCCCTACAATTTTATGCGTCCCATCGGGCGTGCCACCGTCGCCTTCGTGTTTCTTTTCGGCAGCAACAATTCCGCCACGCCCCACCGAACAGGCAAACTGGCGCCCCATGAACCGCGCGCCCCAGCGCCCCACAACAATATCCAAAGGCTTCACAAAAGATGCCCCGATTTCGCAGCTTTCGTGGCCAGATACCCTGCATTCTGTGCGGTTTGACCCACTTGCAACGGCACCCGTTCGACCACCGCCAACCCGCAGCTTTCCATCATCGCCAGCTTTTTTGGATTGTTCGTCATCAAGCGCACAGTCGAAAACCCCATCTTGCGCAAAATATCTGCGCCAATGCGAAAATCACGCTCGTCATCTTCAAACCCCAAACGATGGTTCGCCTCCACCGTGTCAAACCCCTGATCTTGCAAGGAATAAGCTCGCATTTTGTTGGCAAGACCAATCCCGCGCCCTTCCTGGTTCAGATACAGCAGCACGCCTGCACCTTCCTCCCCCATCTGTGCCAGCGCAGAACGCAACTGTGGCCCGCAATCGCATTTCAAACTCCCCAACACATCGCCGGTAAAACAGGCCGAATGTAGACGCGCCAAGACAGGCTTCGCCCGATCAGGCCGCCCGATTTCGATGGCATAATGATCCTCGCCGCCATCTTCGGGGCGAAAAATATGCACCCGCCCCGCATCTGATGCCGCCATGGGCAGCCGCGCGGAGACAACCGAATGCAGCGGTGACAGGCGCAGCAACTCTGGCCCGGCCTCCTCCAGCACAACCAACGTCAAGGCGTGCTGCGCCGCTAAAACCAAGCCATTCAAAACTGGCACCACCAACACCGCAGGCAGCAAATGCGCCGATTTCGCCAGCGCAATCGCAGCGCGTTGCAAATCCGCCGACCCTTCGCGCAAAGACTGAAATGGCCCTTTCATCGGGCTTTTCAAATCATCCGCCGGGTCAGCCACGGCGCGCAGCCACGCCACATCAGCATCGTTTGATACGGCAATCCGTGCCAAATCCCCATCATAGGCCCGTGCCTTCAGCGTCTCTGCTCGGCGCGATGTGATCACAAGTTCCGGCGCACCTACGGCGCGCAATTCCGCCAACCGCGCGCTATCAAGCGCCTCTACCGCAACCACCATCGCGGCTTGTCCTGCGCCAACAAACACCACCGGCACACCCATACGCAAATCGCCCCGCGCCCGGGCAATCCGTTCAATGATGTTCGGGCCTAGTGTCATAAAAGCTGTCTCCTTGCCCCATCTCTAGGCAAACCTGCGCAGAATTGAAACATATCCCTGCCCTACGACACGTCCGCGTGAAACATTGGTCACAAATCTTGTCGGAACCGACAAGCGCGCGCATGTGTTGTTCAATAGAAACGGAGATTACCATGGCATCCCTGCGCAAAATCTTACTGGTTGATGACGACGATGATCTGCGTGAAGCGCTCAGCGAACAGCTGGTCATGACCGAAGACTTCGATGTGTTTGAGGGGCGCAATGGCGCCGAAGGCATGGAAAAGGCGAAAGCCGGGCATTACGACCTGATTATCCTTGATGTCGGCCTGCCAGATACCGATGGGCGCGAACTGTGCCGCCGGATGCGCAAGCAAGGCGTCAAATCCCCGATCCTGATGCTGACCGGGCATGATACCGATTCGGATACCATTCTGGGTCTTGATGCCGGCGCAAATGACTATGTCACCAAGCCGTTCAAATTCCCGGTCCTTCTGGCTCGCATCCGTGCGCAACTGCGCCAGCACGAGCAATCCGAAGATGCGATTTTCCAGCTAGGCCCCTATACTTTCAAGCCCGCCCAGAAAATGCTGGTCGATGAGAAGGAAAAGAAAATCCGCTTGACGGAAAAAGAGACCAATATCCTGAAGTATCTCTACCGCGCCACCCAGGGCGTCGTCGCCCGCGATGTGCTGCTCCACGAGGTGTGGGGTTATAACGCCGGTGTGACCACCCATACGCTGGAAACGCATATTTACCGCCTGCGCCAAAAGATCGAACCTGATCCCTCGAATGCGCGTTTGCTGGTCACGGAAAGCGGCGGCTACAGATTGGTCGCATAATGGTCTTACTGTTGCCGAAGTTTTCGGCGATGTAGGCTTACGCGCTGGATTTGGCGCAAAAAGTTCCCCTTGCTGTGTCGGGGTTATGGCACAGCACCCTCCCTGTTGGACCTGGCCGGGCCGTTTGCCCGGCCTTTTTTTACCCTATAATTCGCATGTGTCTGGGCTGGTCTGTAAACTGTGGTGCGCGCGCAACGTTTTTGCCCAATGTTTGCGCAAACTCAAAACGAATCCCTAACATCTGCAGGTTGTGCTATACGAAAGAGACCTCCCTGTTGGACTTGGCCCGGCTGCTTGCCGGGTCTTTTTTTGGAAAATGCCGACCATTCTGAGTCGTGGGATGTGTCGAATGTCTGGTTTGAGCCCAGAATGACGGATACCGCATTCCCAACAAATGGCGGCTTAAGGTCTGCGCAGACCCGCGCCAAACCAAACAACCGCCCGTATTTTTTAGATGATATCGACTTTGTTTCTAGGGGCCTTTCTGTTCAAGCGGCTGCTTGCTTGCACGTTGCTATGCTACCTTAGCGACCGCTCCATGAAATAGACTTTGTCGCGCCACGCATCCGGAAACGCTTGGGGGTGTGGCATATCAAAGAAACCGGCGTTCTTATACATTGCGCGTGCATACGTCAAAAACGCCGCCGATGAAAAGAACACCTTTTCATATCCATCAGCGACCATCTGTTCGAACATGCGGTCCAACAATTTCCGACCGAGCCCTTTGCCCCGGCCAGCGACGCTTACAAACATTCGTTTGAACTCAGCGACACCCGGACGTGCCTCGCTATACATGACGCATCCGGCCGGTATCCCATCTACGGAGGCAACAAGGATGCCGCCAAGAGGTCTTTTATGGAGTTGCGGTAGCTCCGCAAGGATCGTTTGGAACCGTTCGGGGTCCATCGGATGATTGGCGTCTGTGGGCGGCCAGTCGGTCGGGTAGTTTTTCCGATGCCAATCCAACCACTCTCGGCACAAAGCACGTGCTGCGTCGATCTCATCATCATCGCGGGCCAGCCGCACTAGAATTTCCGTCATTGCCCCCCCTTTTTGACGAGGCTATCACAAACCGACCTCGCATTGGCGAAATAGTTCAATCGAGAGAGCACCATGAAAGCCGACCTTGGTTTGACCGGATGGAAAGGCAGTTTCGTCTCGCAAAGCGGAAATCAAAACTGACCCACCTTCAAATGCCCGGCAGCGACTTTCCGTTTCAGATTATTTGCGCCATAGTCTTGCGTAAATGCCCCATAGAAAGCTTCAACATGCCCTTCACGCTCGCCACCTGGAACATCAATTCCGTCCGGTTACGCGAAGGGCTGGTGGCGCGGCTGATGGAAGAGGAACAGCCCGATATCCTGTGCCTGCAGGAATGCAAAAGCCCGGTGGAAAACATTCCCGTCACGCAGTTTCATGCGCTTGGCTACCGCTACATCGTGGCGCGCGGGCAAAAAGGCTATAATGGCGTCGCCATAATCTCAAAACTGCCACTGATGGATGCAGGTGATCGCGATTTCGCGCAGATGGGTCACGCCCGCCACGTCGCGGCGCGGCTGGAAAACGGCGTGACCATCCACAACTGCTACGTCCCTGCTGGCGGCGATATCCCAGATCGCGACCAGAACGAGAAATTCGGCCAAAAGCTCGATTTTCTGACCGACATGCGCGATTGGTGCCGGTGGGAAAAGCCGGACCGCGCCATTCTGGTCGGCGATCTGAACATCGCGCCGCGGACCGATGATGTTTGGAACCACAAGCAGCTTCTCAAAATCGTCAGCCATACCCCCATCGAAGTGGATCATTTCAACACCCTGATGGACGCTGGCGCTTGGGTTGATATCACCCGCCAAGATATTCCTACCGGGTTGCTTTACAGCTGGTGGTCCTACCGGTCCGCCGATTGGGACGCAGCCGATAAAGGCCGCAGGCTTGATCATATCTGGGCCACCCCCGATATCGCGTCCGCTGCCCACAGCAGCCGCATCCTGCGCCCTGTGCGCGGTTGGCAACAACCATCAGACCATGTGCCAGTGTTCGCAACGTTTGATTTATGACGCGGCGTCAGTATGTTGGCAGATAAGGTATTCCTGACTGCCCGAAGCTGACCAAATAAATCACGCTGTCAGCGGGCTGATAAGGCATGGAGAGTAGCATTTGGCATTCACGCGGCGGGCAGTTTTATTGGGGGCAGGGGCGGCTATCGGGGCCTATGGCGCGCGCTTTATCGGGCCGCAGAACCCGTCATTGACAGCGGCCGGGGTGATCACTCCGCAAACCGGCGATACGATCCTTAACGATGCAAGCCTGCTTAGCGAAACCCCGATTTTCCGCCATTCCGTGATCAAAGACCCGCTTGGCGACGGCTTTATCGCCGCCCTGCGTACCGAACTGGCCGAAGCAAAATCCACAGGACGCGCGATCAACGTTGGCGCAGCACGACATTCCATGGGGGGCCAAGCCATTCCAAGGGACGGCCATGCCATTACCTATGACAGCCCGTTTGTGTCAGTTGAAACCGGGGCTGATACCTTTAAAGTGCAGGCAGGCACCCGCTGGAGCCAAGTTATAAGCGCCCTTGATCCCTTGGGTCTTGCCCCCAAGGTCATGCAATCCAACAACGATTTCGGCGTAGCATCCACTTTCAGCGTCAACGCCCATGGCTGGGCCACAGCACACGGTCCGATGGGGGCCACCGTGCGATCCGTACAGATGATGCTGGCCGATGGCAGCCTGATCACCGCATCGCGCACGGAAAACGCAAACCTGTTTGCCGCCGCCATGGGCGGCTACGGCCTGATCGGGATGATCACTGAGATGGAGGTGGAACACGCCCCCAACCAACTGCTGGAACCCACCTTCCAAACCATGCCCGCCGCCGATTTCGCGACAGCCTTCGCGCCTGTCGTGTCGCAAGTGCCGATGGCCTACGGCCGCCTTAACGTTGATCGGGACGGTTTTTTCGAAGACGCCATGATGATCAGCTACCGCCCCACGCAAGGCGAAATTCCCCCCGCCGCCGGGTCAGGCTTTATGTCCAAACTGTCGCGCCCCATTTTCCGTGCGCAGGTCGGCAATGATTGGGTCAAGCGCCGCCGCTGGGGCATAGAGACGGGTCTTTACGCCAAGATGACAGGCCAATCCACCCGCAACAGCCTGTTCAACGAACCCGTCATCACGCTGGATGACCGCGACCCGAACCGTACCGACATTCTGCACGAATATTTCGTGGCCCCTGACCGTTTCAATGATTTCGTCACCATCTGCCGCGATATCATTCCAGGGTCATACCAAGACCTTTTGAACATCACACTGCGCTGGGTCGAACAGGACGCGACAAGCCTGCTGTCCTATGCGCCAGACGCCCCCCGCATTGCGTCGGTCCTGCTGTTCAGTCAGGAAATGACCGCGCGGGCCGAGGCGGATATGGCATGGATGACGCAAAACCTGATAGAGGCGGTGTTGGATATGGGCGGCAGCTATTACCTGCCCTACCGCCTGCACGCCACCACAGCACAGTTTCAGCGCTGCTATCCACGCGCTGCAGAACTCGCCGCCCTAAAGCGGCAATTAGACCCAGATTTGCGGTTCAGGAACGCGCTTTGGGATCGGTATCTGGCCACATTATGAGGGATGCGATGAGCAGACGCCAAAAAATTTGCCTCTGCTATTTTGCAGCCCTCACCTTTGTGGCGGCGCTGAATTACATTCCGGGCCTGACCGATGATCAGGGCCGCGCTTTTGGCATTTTCGCGCTGGATATCTTTGATGATGCGCTGCATCTGGGGTCTGCCCTGTGGGCGCTTGCCGCCGCATTTATCTCGCGCCGTGCAGCAACCACATTTCTGGTGCTGTTCGGCGCGCTCTATCTGGCCGATGGGGTGATGGGTCTGGCGCTGGGATCTGGCTATCTTGATCTGGGCATTCTGACCAATGGCATCGTTGATCTGCCGTTCGGCTTCAAAATCATGGCCAACCTGCCCCACATTGCCCTTGGCGGCTTTGCCCTTATTGCGGGAACCAAGCTATGAGCTTTCTTTTCCGCTGGATAAAACGCCTGTTTCTGCTGGCCCTGATTGCCGTCATCGGCCTGATGACCCCGATCATTTACACCGAAACCGCCTGTCGCGGCACGCCGATTGCCGACACTTACACCCCCATCGTGGCCGAGGCTGACCGCCGCCCCGAATCCCGCACCCTGTTGACCTACCCCGAATGGCACATCGTGCATGCCTATGATGATTATGCCGAAGTGATCCGCGCAGGCGATCCACATGATTTTGGCTATTTATCCTCAATCACCGGATTCTGGACCTCACTTTGCGCGCTGTCAGAAACCGCCGCTTCCCATGGCGGGGTGCCGTGGGAAACCAAGCAGATGGTCTATACGATCGGCGTCAGTTTCTCTGCAGAACTACTTCTTAAAGCCGCGTATGAGGAAACTGTTGGTCGGGTGGCCACCCTGATCCGGGGCAAAACCCACGCGCCTTTGGATGACCTTTCGGCCACTCAAGCCGGGGATTACGCCACCTTCCTGCAACAAGTGCCGTGGTACAAATGGGATTTCACCGCTGACGCCGCCGCATTGGATGCCGCCGCCACCACCACGCCGCGCGATATCGAACGGCGCCTTGCCCTCGGCCTCGAATTCCGCGCCAAGGCGGCCTACGCCCGCATGATCGAGGCCGCGGTTGCCGGCGTCGGGGCGGACGCTCTGACCATGCGGGTGATCGTCAAAGACATCGCGCCAGATGCTTTGGCGCAAATGGCAGGCGTTCAGGTCATAGCGCAGCGTCCAG
>JANOFE010000149.1:0-1949 GCA_031413495.1 Pseudorhodobacter sp.
GCGGTTCACCGTCTTGCGATTCAGCCCCAGCAGAACCGCAGTCTGGGAGGCCGTGAGGTCCGCGCAGAACGCTTGCATTACTTTTCTCTGCCGATACTTGCTTAACCCATTCTTCTCGTTCATCTTTCCAGCCTATCAGGCCAGATTGATGGTCTAGAGCCTTTCTAAATATCCCCGCCGGAGGCCCGCAGATAACCACAGGTGCCTCCGGCGGGAGTATTTGGCCGAAAAGGAAATCTCAACCGGCCCGCACTTCGATCATCCGTGGTCGGTGCGTCTGCACTTCAAGCGCCGCCCGCAACGCCACGGGGTCATTGGAAACAGACACAAACGGCAAATCACACGCCGCTGCAAACGGGGCCATTTTCAGCGGCGACGGATCGCAGCCAATCACCTGTGCCCCCACCGCCGCCATGCCGTCGGCAATCTCGCGAAAGCCAGCATTGTTCCAAATCACAAAGGAGATGTTTAACGCCTCGTCCACCGCCGTGCGCAATTCGCCGGGGGAAAATTGCAAGCCGCCATCGCCGATCAGACATACCACCGGAACCCCCGGTGCTGCCAGCGCCGCCCCGACGGCCGCCCCCGGTGCATAGCCAAGCGCGCCAAACCCCATCGAGGAATTGAACCAGCCTCCCACCCGATCAGGCGCATAGTAAAGGTTCCCGGCGTAAACCGGCTGCGTGCTGTCGCCCACGATGATCGCACCGGGGATTGCGTCGCGGATCGCTTCAACCATTGCCAAAAGCTGCGGCATCACCGGGGTTACGCCCGCCAATTCCGCCCGCGCCGCACCACGAGCGACTTCTGCCCGCACGGCACCATCGCCGGTTTTCTGCGCAAGCAGCGGCAGCAGTGCAGCAATGGCATCGCCAGCATCGCCACAAATCGCAAGCTTGGCCTCGTGCCGCGCCAACTGGTCTTTGCAGACATCCACCCGGATCATCCCGCCCAGATCAACCATCCGACCCGACAAATTAACATCATAATCCGTCGGCCCCAATTCTGTGCCAATCGCCAGAACCCGGTCCGCTGCGGCAATCAAGCCCCGAACCGCCTCTAACGAAGGCGAGGCGGGTACCGACAAGGCGTCTTCCGCCTGCATCACGCCGCGCGCATTGATCGTTTGTACCACCGGCGCATCCAAGCGCCGTGCCAAGGCCCGCAGCACACCACCCGCCTGCCGCGCCCCGCCGCCTGCCAAGATCACCACCTGGCCAGCGGCATTCAGCAAGCCCGCCGCATCGACGACCAAACCCGCATCCGGCAATGGTCGTGCAGGCACAACCGCCGGCGCGGCCAAATCCGCGCATGGCAGGGGCATCACATCGGTCGGTATCTGCAAATGCACCGGCCCCGGTCGTCCGGCAGCCATCGTGGCAAATGCCCAGTCCAGCGCCGCGCCCAATTCCTCAGGCGCAGACACCTGCCGCGTCGGACACAGTGCTGCAACCATGCCTGCCTGATCCGGCAACTCGTGCAGCAACCCCAGACCCTTGCCCAAACTGTCGTGCCGGTTCACCCCCGATATTACCAGCATCGGCACTGAATCTGCACGCGCCTGCGCCATCGCGGTCAGCGCATTGGTCAGGCCCGGCCCGGTGATCACCAGCGCCACGCCCGGCTTGCCCGACACCCGCGCATAGCCGTCGGCCATGAAGGCTGCGCCCTGTTCATGCCGCGCTGTCACATGCCGAATGCCTGATCCCGCAAGCCCGCGGTACAATTCCACCGTGTGCACCCCCGGAATGCCGAACACGACATCCACGCCGCGCGCGCGCAAGCCGGCAATAAGCGCCTCGCCAACAGATGTCATGCTGCCTGCTCCTGCAGGGTTTGTGCCTGCCGCACGATCCGCGCGCAGGCCTCGGCAATCCGGGCGTCGTCTTGTGTCAAGCTCAGCCTTATCCACCCCGCCAATGCCGCGCCAAAGCTTTCCCCCGGCATCA
>JANOFE010000150.1:0-2187 GCA_031413495.1 Pseudorhodobacter sp.
TGCCCGGAAACAAGGCCAACTCGACTATTGGTGACCTGCTGCCCCTCGCCCAGCAGTTTGCCCTGTTTTGTTGACCTATTGTTGACCCGTCTGGCGGGCATGCAAAAGGCCCGCGGTGAGGCGGGGCATAGTGCTTTGATATTGCTATATTTTTTGGTTGCGGGAGTAGGATTTGAACCTACGACCTTCAGGTTATGAGGCAATCGGCAAGACCGTTCCGAGTTCAGCGGTATGTCGAAACCGCCACTGTCATCCGATCGCGATATCTACCTTTCTTACCGAATGCCCCCTCGGCCTACTTGATCATCCACCTCACACCTCCTGTTCCTCGCTAGCCTCTACCTCCTCGTCTAACCCGCCATCGGCCGCTATGTCTGCAGCGATGAAGGGCGGCCAGGTCTTCACAAGCTCACGCATTTCGGCACGGAGTTTTGCATCGATTTCCACGGGGTAGAGGTCTTCGGGGAGCACGGTTCGATAGCGCGTCAGATTCGTATTTGCGAGGTCTATGTAACGAGTCAGGTCGTCGCATTCCTCGGGATCTTCCTCGGTTGCCAGTGCGTCGCGACATATTTCGCGCAGTATCACCTGCCGGCGCAATTCGTCGTAAGCCTTATCAAAGATGACCTTTTCCTGTTTGGTCGCCGGGCCCTTGATCAGCACAGTCCCGCGCGTCATGTCGATCTGGAGATGATCCGGGTGCGGCAAGGGCGGCGGAAGATGCGTGATATTGGCGCGATCGCGGCGCAGCAGTTCCGCGTCCCAGGCGATCTTGTAATCCAGTGCGGTGGAGAACCAGGTGTCATGCAGCGCCTTGTTGCTGGTTTCTACCGCCGAAAGCAGTTCTGCAAACAACCGCTGCGATCGGTGCTGACCCTTTACTGCGTTGACCGCCAAGGACCGCAGTACCGCCTGTGCAATCGGCACGGTGATATTGCGCAGGCCATCCCGGACGGTGATGGTACGATAGGCTTCTTGAAGGATGATGGTCTTCATCCGCTCTGCGTTCAACGCTGGCAGCTTGTTTCTGGCCCCTTTGGGCCGGCCTCGCGGATTGCCCGATTGCCCCTTTCGGAACCGGCTGTCTTCAGGGGCTTTGCCGTAGCCCACCTCATAGCCGGGACGGACAACCAGCGCACCCGGTTTGCCCGGCCCCAACGTGTTGGAACCGGGTGCGCGCAACTCCAGTTTGCTTGATCCGGGTGTGCCTGACCCCGGCTTGTCCCGCGCCGTCATTGCGCAGCCTCCAGCATGGCGATGCCAGCCCGCGGCCAGCCGCAGATCAGTTGCTCGGCGGTATCTTTGGCCTGCACCTCCCACCGGGTCAGGATCCGGTCACAATAGATCGGGTCCAATTCCACCAATCGCGCCCGGCGTCCGGTTTTCTCGGCAGCAATCAAAGTGGAGCCTGACCCGCCGAACACATCCAGCACAATATCGCCTCGCCCCGAGACATCCTTGATCGCATCAGCAATCATCTGCACTGGCTTCACGGTCGGATGCAGGTGCAATTCTTCCATCCGGCCCGCCCGCATCGTATTGACCCCCCGGTAGTTCCAGACATTTGTGCGATAGCGGCCATGCTGGCCCAACTCAAAGCTGTTGAGATGGGGTGCTGTGCCTTTCTTGAACACGAAGATCAGTTCATGGCGGGAGCGATAGAAGGTTCCCATACCGCCATTGTCCTTGGCCCAGACAATGAGGTTCTTCAATTCGTCATAGACCGCATGGCCCGCGGCCAGCATCTCGCCCATGTGGCGCCAGTCCATACAGAGATAGTGGATCGAGCCATCGAGGCTGTGATCCGCCATGTTGCGGAAGGCGTCAGTCAGGAACGTCGTGAACTCCGATACTGTCATCTCACCAGAGGCCATCGCAAATTCCCGGTGCTTTACCTTGCCCGACCCGCCAACATGGCCGTCGATTTTTACATTGTAGGGCGGGTCGGCGAAGATCATCCGGGCCAGTTCCCCCTCCATCAAGACCGCCAGCACTGCCGGATCCAGCGCATCGCCACAGGCGAGACGGTGCGGCCCAAGTTGCCACAGATCGCCAAGGTTGACGCGGCGTGGCGCGATCTCGGGCAGAAGATCATCGTCAGGATCACCCGGCTCTTCAGGGGTCAAAGCTTCGACCAGACTGTCGATTTCTGCCACTTCAAAGCCGATCACACCGATATCAAAACCG
>JANOFE010000151.1:0-6643 GCA_031413495.1 Pseudorhodobacter sp.
CATGGCCATTTTTGGCGCCATCCACGCCCGTGCCAATGTGGCGCTAACCGTCGCCGCCTACATCACCGCCGCTTATTGGTTTACCGCATCGACCAGCTTTGCCAACCCCGCCGTGGCGCTGGCCCGTAGCCTGACTGATACATTTGCAGGCATCCGCCCCATGGATTTACCAGGTTTCATGCTGGCGCAAATTGTGGGTGGTTTAGTGGCAATGCTATTGGCCCGGTGGCTTTTTCGTCAAAGAGAAAGCGTCAATCATCTAAATGAAAACTAGCTTAAGGCACGGACAAAATTCCGAAGGTCGTTGATGTTTTCGGTTAGTCGATCCAATGGGTCGAACCAAAGTAGATCCCTTTGTTTGTACTCTTGGACTCGTGGATCTTGTGCCAAGTCTTCCCCAGTAAGCTCTCGCCAATCATCTACGTATTTTTGGTCCAGAACACCTACATTGTGAGCATAGAGGTGACGATGCTGCATCACCTTTCGTGCCTCGAATACGAACGGCAATGCTTCAATATCGACGCCAATACTCGTCAGTAAACTTGCAGCATCGTTGGCTCGACAGTGCTTGGGTGCAATTCTTTGGAACGCACCCATTCTGTAGAAGGGGTCAGTCTCAAGGTCTGCTTTAGTTGCATAGCCCTTCCCGCGCATGAAACAGTCTCGCAATGATGTTTCCACTGCAGACCCTAGTCTAATCATTGTGGTCATATCAAAAAAATGGCGCGAGAAGGTACCTTCCCAACGTTCAAAGTCAGTCGCTCAGTCAGTTCCTAGATGGTCGCGGGCGGCATCGGTTAGAATTTGACCCTTAAGTGACTTCTCTAGCAACCACTTGAAGTAGAAATGAGTCTCCGCCGAGAGTTCTAGACTGACGTTTCTTAGTACCATTGCGACACTTCCAATTCTTTCAAACACTGCCAGCAGTTGAACCATTGCCCAATGAAAAACCCCCGGCCTTGGCGGACGGGGGTTGATCGGGTTGGGCATCGCTGCCCCAGTATTCGCTAACGTAAGAAAGGCTTAAAGCCCGCCTTCGCGCTGAAGCTTCTTGCGCGCAAGCTTGCGCGAACGCCGAATGGCTTCTGCTTGCTCGCGTGCTTTTTTAACGGAGGGCTTTTCGAAATGTTGCTTAAGCTTCATTTCCCGAAAAACGCCTTCGCGCTGTAGCTTTTTCTTGAGAGCCCGAAGGGCTTGCTCGACGTTATTGTCGCGGACGCTGACCTGCATGTGGTTGTCACCACCTTCCTAGGTTAAAGTTGCACTTTGATGTGCAGGCCTGCGCGCTATAACAAAGCAGATACCGCTTGTCTACCAATGCCCGAACGGAGGCTTCAATGGACCAAAACAACAGCATGGATGCCGCAAAAGACGCAGTTCTGGATGCAGCCCTGCAGCATGTGCCGTTTGACGGCTGGTCTGCGGCCACTTTAGCGGCGGCTACAGCCGATTCGGGTGTTGCCCCCGGTTTGGTAACGGCGCTGTTCCCGCGCGGGGCGGTTGATCTTGCGCTGGCCTATCATTACCGGGGTGACGCCCTGATGCGGGAACGCTTTGCTGCGGAAAATCACCAAGGCCTGCGCTACAGCGAAAAGGTCGCCCGCGCCGTGCGGCTGCGGCTGGAAGCGGCGAGTGATAAAGAGGCGGTGCGCCGTGGCACCACGCTTTTCGCGCTGCCACAGCACGCCGCTGACGGCGCAAAGGCGATCTGGGGGACGGCGGATGCCATCTGGAAGGCACTTGGCGATACCTCGACCGATCTGAACTGGTATACTAAACGCGCAACCTTATCAGCAGTTTATGGATCAACAGTATTGTTCTGGCTGGGCGATGACAGCACAGATCACCAAGCCACTTGGGATTTCCTTGATCGCCGCATCGAAAACGTCATGCAGATCGAAAAGTTCAAATCCCAAGTCCGCGACAACCCGCTTGCCAAGGCCTTCGCCAATGGTCCGGGCCGCTGGTTTGACAAGATCAAAGCGCCGACAGTGCCGGGTGATCTTCCGGGTTCTTTCATGGACCGCTTTCGCCGCTAAAGGACTATTCCGATGAGCCTGCCGCATGCCATGACCGCCATCGCCATCACCGAACCCGGTGGTCCTGACGTTCTGCAACCCGTATCTTTGCCGGTTCCGGTGCCGGGGCATGGGCAAATTCTGATCAAGATCGCCTATGCCGGGGTCAACCGCCCGGATGCGCTGCAACGCGCTGGGGCCTATGCGCCGCCTGCTTCTGCATCGCCTTTGCCGGGGTTGGAATGTGCGGGGCATGTGGCATCCGTTGGACCCGGTGTTGTGCGCTGGAATGTGGGTGACGCTATATGTGCCCTGTTGCCCGGGGGTGGCTACGCCGAATATGCGCTGACGAATGAGGCGCATGCGCTGCCGGTGCCGATGGGCATGACGCTGCGCGATGCCGCCTGTTTGCCGGAAACCTGCTTTACCGTCTGGTCGAATATGGTGATCCGGGGGGGCCTAAAGGCAGGTGAGCGGTTCTTGGTGCATGGTGGATCATCGGGCATCGGCACAACCGCAATTCAAATTGCCAAGGCCTTTGGTGCGCGGGTTTTTACCACCGCGGGTTCTGCGGAAAAGGTGGCGGCCTGTCTGAAACTGGGTGCCGAAGTTGCGATGAATTATCACGACGAAGATTTCGTCGACGTTTTGCGCGCCGAAGGCGGTGCCAACCTGATCCTCGATATGGTCGGCGGCAGCTATTTGCCGCGCAATGTCAAAGCCTTGGCTGATGATGGCCGCTTGGTTCAGATCGCTTTCCTGACTGGCCCAAAAGTAGAACTCAACTTCGCCGAGGTGATGATGCGCCGCCTGACCATCACCGGTTCCACCCTGCGCCCGCAATCGGACCTTGCGAAAGCCCGCTATGCCGAGGCGCTGGAAACCCACGTTTGGCCGATGATCCAGAAAGGCGCGTTTTCCCCGGTGGTGGATAGTGAGTTTGCCCTTGATCAAGCCGCTGCAGCACATTGGCGGTTGGAAAGTTCCGGCCATATTGGCAAGATCGTGCTGAAGGTTGGTTAATCATCTGAAATTGCAGGGTTTTGTCTTGGCATTACCCGTGCATTTACTGTGCTTTTTGTGTGCATATGAAATGGACTTTTTGCCGGATTAAGCCTGCGCGCGAAAGGCTTCAACAGGCTCGATTTCTTAGAAGAAATCGGACCGGAATTTTCGAAAATTCCGTTGTGCCAACCGCTACCGCACCGCTTCCATCAACGCGCGTTGCGACGTGCAGTCCTGCACCACGTCTGCGCCACAGCCCCGTGGCTGCAAATCCTTGGTCAGGCAGATGCGCACTTCCTCGATCATCCAGCGGTCACAGACAACCGTGATTTGATCGCGCTGCAGTGTTGGATTTGCCTCGACAAAGGCATCCTCCACCACCGATGCGGGCAGTTCCACATCGCGGTTCAGGCGCTTGAACACATCCGGTATGATGATCGACTTATAGGCCTTGCGCGATACCGCAAAATACTCCCGCGCCTCCAGCCCCGAGCAGCGGCCATGCTTTTTCCATTCGTAAAACGCCAGCCCGGCACCGCCCGTGATATCAGCCATCGCGGCAGTATCGGCGCGGGACGGATCGCGCGCACCGGTGCGGCAATAGCTGGGATAGCCAGTTTCATAATTCGGCCAAAGCCCGTGCAGGGTGAACGATAACCCCGTCCCATCGTCGCATTGCGGATCGCCGCGATTGTCCCCGGTCTCCGCGCACCAATTGGGCGACCATGACAGCGACATCACGTAATAATCAAAGGCGCCAGCGCGTTCGCCTTCGGCCCAGACCGGGCTGCAAAACACGGCCAACAGGGCTGCAATCCCAAAACGCATTTTCTCTTTCCTCTGCCCGGAAACGCGACTATACAGCCCGCAACTTCCCGAAACCGAGAAGACGCAAGGACCGCCTTGCAGCCGTTTTCCCGGCCCAAGAAAGATTTGTAAAGGCCCAAGCCCCAGCCTTGTAAAAGGCACGGTAAACCAAAGGACCAAACCGATGAACAAGCCGCTTATGGCCAAAGCCACCGCCGTCTGGCTGGTTGATAATACCACGCTGACGTTTAAGCAGGTTGCCGATTTTTGCGGCATGCACGAATTGGAAATTCAGGGCATTGCGGATGGCGATGTGGCAACCGGAGTGAAGGGGTTTGATCCTGTTGCCAACAATCAGTTGGACGCAGTGGAGATTGAACGCGGTCAGAAAGATCCGGCCTATCATCTGAAACTGAAATTCATCGCATCCGCCGTGGGCGAGGAAAAACGCCGTGGCCCGCGCTATACACCATTGTCAAAACGCCAGGATCGCCCGGCGGCGATTTTGTGGCTGGTGAAGTTTCATCCTGAATTGACGGACGGTCAGGTTGGCAAGCTGGTCGGCACCACAAAGCCCACGATTCTGACCATCCGCGAGCGCAGCCATTGGAACATCAACAACATACAGCCGATTGATCCGGTGGCGCTGGGTCTGTGCCGCCAGTCGGAACTGGACGCAGCCGTGCAGGTGGCCGCCCGCAAGAAAGCCGCCGATGGCACCGTGATGTCGGATGATGAACGCCGCAAATTGGTATCGACAGAGCAGTCTTTGGGAATGAGCACGGATTCGAAAACCGCATCCGGGCTGGAGGCTCTGTCGCAGTTCGCCAAGCCTGAAAAGCAGGAAAGCCCGGCGGATTATTCCGACGCGGAAAGCTTCTTCAACCTGCCGGACGATGATGACGACGAGGATGAGGATGAAGACGACGGCAAAGCCAAGCGCTGAACGCCCGCGTCTGTTGGTTAACAAAAGGCCCCAGTCGGTTGACTGGGGCTTTTTTGTTGCGTGAAACAAGTGCTTAGCGATTTTCGCTATCGGCTGCTGCACATACGGCCAAAGACCGTTGGACATGGGAAGCCGAGCGTGCCCCTGATTTTACGCGTGTCAAATCGGCAAGAGGCCGTCAATTGTCTGTGATAAAGCTATTGCGCATGGATATGCGCGCCGCTTAAAACCGCTTCCGCGCCTTTAACGCCGTCCCGATGGTGCCGTCATCCAGATAGTCCAGTTCGCCGCCGATGGGCACACCTTGGGCGAGCGAGGTGATCGACACGTCGAAGCCGGACAGCACATCGGCGATGTAATGGGCGGTGGTTTGGCCATCGACGGTGGCATTCAGGGCAAGGATAACCTCGGTGACGGTTTCATCGTGCATCCGTTGCAGCAGCAGGGGAATGCGCAATTCTTCCGGGCCGATGGCATCCAACGCCGACAGCGTACCGCCCAAAACGTGATAGCGGCCTTTGAAGGCTTGACCCCGCTCCATTGCCCAAAGATCGGCCACGTCTTCGACAATGCAAATCTCGCCATTGGCACGGCGGTCGTCGGTGCAAATCTCGCACAGATCGGAGGAGCAGATATTGCCGCAGCGGGTGCAGTCACGGGCGGTGGCAGCCACATCAGCCATCACGGCGGCAAGCGGGGCCATCACCATGTCACGGCGTTTCAGCAGCATCAGAACGGCGCGACGGGCAGACCGGGGGCCTAGGCCGGGCAGGCGGGCCATCAGGTCGATCAGCGTTTCAATATCGGGCGGGGCATTGCGCATCAGAACGGCAGTTTCATACCCGGTGGCAGGCCCAGACCTGCGGTCAGTTTGGCCATTTCCTGTTGGTTGCGATGGGCGGCCTTTGCCTGCGCGTCTTTTATGGCGGCAAGGATCAGGTCTTCGACCACCTCTTTTTCGGAGGCCACAAAGATCGACGGATCAATATCAAGGCCCGTCAAATCACCCTTGGCCGTAGCGCGGGCTTTGACCAGACCGCCACCAGATTCGCCGATGACGACGATGCGGGCCATATCGTCTTGCAGACTGGCCATCTTGCCCTGCAAATCTTGTGCGGCTTTCATCATGGCGGCCATATCGCCAAGCCCGCCCAATCCTTTCAGCATCCAGATATCCTTTCAGTCGTCTTCAAAGGGATCAAAATCGTCGTCCAAGGCGGGCAGGGCGTCGATTGCCGCCGATGCCGCCATCGCCTCGGGCGTCCGAATTTCAATGATTTTTGCACCGGGGAAAGCGGCCATGACGGCCATCACAAGCGGGATCGTTGCCGCCTCATCCTCGGCGACAAGGCGGTCTTTATTGCGTGTTTCGGCGATTGTGGCAGCACCGCCTTCGTTGACGACGGATACTGCCCAGCGCGCGCCTGTCCAGCTTGCCAGCCGGCCCGACAGGCGGGAGGCAAGGTCGGGGGCGGCGTTGGACGTGGGTTGAAATTCGACGCGGCCGGGGGAAAAGCGGGCAAGGCGGAGGGTGGTTTCAACCTCGACCAAAAGTTGCACATCGCGCTTTTCGCGGATCAGGGCGACGACCTGGTCGAAAGTCACATAGCTGTGCAGCGCATCACTGGCCAAGGCGACCGCTTGCATCGCCCCGGACATCGTGGGTGCGTTGGACGGGCTTCGAGCGGGCGCCATCATGCGCGGGGCGGGGCTGGGGGACAAGCCGCCAGAGCCGCCGCCCGTGGGCGTTGCGGGTTGGGCTTGGCTTTGCAGGCGTTTGATCAGGGTTTCGGGATCGGGCAGGTCGGCCACGTGGGTAAGCCGGATCACCGCCATTTCGGCCGCCATCATGGCGTTGGGGGCCAAG
>JANOFE010000152.1:0-10689 GCA_031413495.1 Pseudorhodobacter sp.
TGCGTCATCACATAAACCACCGGCACCCCCATCAACGCCGACAGCCGCATCGCGGGCCGTGCGTAATCGGTGAAACACATGAAGGTGCCACCATAAGGGCGCACCCCGCCATGCAACACCATGCCGTTCATGGCGCTTGCCATGCCATGTTCGCGAATCCCGTAATAGATATAGCGACCCTTGCGGTTGTCGGGCGCGAACGTACCCATATCGGGCGTTTTGGTGTTGTTTGATCCGGTCAAATCGGCCGATCCGCCAATGGTTTCCGCCATCACCGGGTTCACCGCTTCCAGCACCATTTCAGAGGCACGACGCGTGGCCACCTTTGGCATCGCGTCCACGGCTGCCTTTTTCACCGCACGAATGGCCACCGCCAGCTTGGCCGGGGCGTCGCCTGCGAATATCCGCGCGAATTCTGCCTGCTTTGCGGCAGGCAGCGTGGCCATCCGCGCTTCCCATTCGGTGCGAGCCACAACACCTCTGCGGCCAATCGCCTCCCAAGCCGCTTTGATGTCCTTGGGAATAACGAAAGGCGCATGGTCCCAGCCATAGGCCGCCTTGGTGTCGGCCATCAACTTGGCATCCGTCAGCGCGCCGTGGCCCTTGGATGTATCCTGCGCAGACGACCCAAGTGCTATATGCGTCGTACAGGCAATCATCGCCGGGCGGGGTGATGCTTTTGCCGCCGTGATCGCCCGGTCAATCGCCACCGGATCATGGCCGTCACACTCGAACACATCCCAACCACTGGCCGCAAAGCGTGCCTTCTGATCGGTGATATCTGCGATGGAAACCTTTCCATCAATGGTAATGCCGTTGTTATCCCACAGCACAATCAGACGCGACAGCGCCTGTTTGCCGGCCAGACCAATCGCCTCTTGGCTGACACCTTCCATCAAACAGCCATCCCCGGCGATGACATAGGTGTAATGGTCAATCACCTTTGCCCCCCAACGGGCGCGCAAGGATTCTTCCGCAATCGCAAAGCCCACTGAATTGGCAATGCCTTGGCCCAAGGGCCCGGTGGTGGTTTCTACACCTGACACATGGCCATATTCCGGATGCCCCGCCGTAATCGCCCCCCACTGGCGAAAATTCTTTAACTGTTCCAGCGTGACATCGGCATATCCCGTCAAATGCAGCAGCGCATAGATCAGCATCGACCCATGGCCCGCCGACAGGATGAACCGATCGCGGTTTGCCCAACGGGGCATCGACGCATCAAAACTCAGATGTTTCTCAAACAGCACCGTCGCCACATCGGCCATTCCCATCGGCATACCGGAATGGCCGGAATTGGCCGCAGCCACCGCATCCAGCGTCAGCGTGCGAATGGCGCAGGCGCGTATCCAATGGTCAGGGTGCTGGGCGCGAAGCGCTGATATATCCAAGGCCGGGGTCCTATCTGTTAAAACGGGGGTGCAGGCTCAATACCAGTGTCAGCGGCAAGATCAAGCGCGCGCCACAAGTCCTTGACCCAAAAGGCAGGCAGGCCTGCAAACTTTGCGCTAAGAATGGTCTTGACGAAGGGCACCACGATTCGCGACCCTGCGACAAACGGTCAAACGTCGACAAAAACGGAAGATAGGGGCAGGCGCATGCAAACGTTAGATGAGCTGGAACAAAGAATTGCCTCAGCGCTGGACCGAATTGGCAAAGGCCTTGATGACGCGGCACTGACCGCGCCATCGCTGGCCGCCGACGCAGCCAGCAGCGATGCCCAATTGGCGCTGGACGAAGAACGCATGCTGACCGCGCAGCTGACCGAACGCCTGCGGGCGGTCAAAGAAAAAGATGGCCAATCCCATGCGCAGTTCACCGCTAAAATCGACCAGATGACGCAGCAACTTGATGCTCAGGGTGCTGAATTGAAACGCATGCGCAACACCACTGTGCAACTGCGCGAGGTTTTGCGCATTTTGCGGGAAGCCTCGGCTCAGGGGCTTGCAGACCCGCATCTGGTCAACCGGGCGATGCTGGCCGAGCTGGAGGCGCTGCGCGCAACACGCCTTACCGAAGTCGCAGAAATGGATGAAATTCTGGCGGAACTTGCGCCCCTGATCGAAGAGGTCCGTGAAGATGCCTGAACTTGATATCACCATTGGTGGCCGCACGTTCCTTGTCGCCTGCCAACCCGGCGAAGAACATTTTCTGCGCTCTGCCGCCGCCATGCTGGATTCAGAAGCACAGGTGCTGGTGGGCCAGATGGGCCGGATGACCGACGCCCGCCTGCTGTTGATGGCGGGCCTGATGCTGGCCGATAAAACCGCCGCATTGGAAGACGAATTGCGCGAACAAAAGGCCAAAGTGGCGGCTGGCACATCTGCAACTGCGCCATCAAACCCTTTGGAGTTGACCTCTCTTGCCGATCTCGCCGCCCGCGCCGAAGCGATGGCCGATATGATTGAAACGCGCGTATCATGATCCGTTATATTGGCCTTGGCGTGGCGATAGCCTGTCTGCCGACATTGGCGCTGGCTGATCTTGAAGCCTCAAATCAGCGCTACACTTGCGAGCGTGGTGTCGTAATTCCCGTGGTCTATGCGACGTCAGGGGAAAGTTCCGTCGCGGTGCTTCACGTCGAGGGCAACCAGATACTGCTTTATTCAGAAATGGCTGCCTCGGGCGCGCGGTACGGCTGGCCCTCAGATGGGTCCAACTATGTCTGGTTGACCAAAGGCACGGATGCCATGCTTGCGTGGCGTGAGGGTGCGACAAAAACCGAAACGACGCTTTTCGCCGCCTGCGCACAAAATTAAGGCCCTGCGGGTTATCCGCAAGGCCAAACCGTCAGGCATTTGCCTCGCGAATTTTTTCCGCAGCGGCCTTGTCATAAGCCACACCTTTGGCTTCAAACAATTGGTCCAACTCACCCGACAGCGTCATCTCGGTCACGATATCACAGCCGCCCACGAATTCGCCTTTGACGTAAAGCTGCGGAATGGTCGGCCAATCGGAAAAATCCTTGATCCCTTGGCGAATGTCGGCATCGGCCAGCACGTTCACATCGGCAAATTCGACGCCCATGTAATTCAGCACACCCGCCACCTTCGAGGAAAATCCGCATTGCGGCATCATCTTGGTGCCCTTCATGAACAGCACCACATCGTTGCCGTCCACGGTTTGTTTGATCTTGTCCTGCGCGCTCATCGTCATCATCCTTGCATTTTGGCCAACAGGGCCCTCGTTATTCCGGTGCCTTGGTGGTCAAGGCCAGCGCGTGTAATTCGCCATGCGCGCCGTCCATCTTACCCTTCAGGCTGGCATAAACGGCGCGTTGTTGCTGCACCCGGTTCATGCCTTTGAAACTGTCATCAATCACTTCTGCCGCCCAATGATTGCCGTCGCCCGCCAGATCAGTGATCGTGATCTTCGCGTTCGGAAACGACCCCCGGATCAGGCTTTCAATATCACGGGCTTCCATGGCCATCAGAACAATTCCTTATCCGGTTGTCTTAAATCTAAGGTGGTCCAACCCGGTCTGCAAGCCAATGCTGTTTGATTTCATTTTGGTACAAATATCCGCCCGGCGTCTGGGGGTGGACCCCCCCCCGGCTCGTTCTAAGAAAATCACGCCACCGCCTTTGCAAATGCCCCGCGATACACTGCGGATAGGTCCGCCAATGATCTTGTTGCATCGCCGAACGTCACAGCGTCGCCGCCAAACCGCCCTACCACGGCACAGCGCACACCCGCACTAGCCGCCGCAGCAGCAATCGCCACAGCGCCGCTGGCAGTGCAGGCAACCAGATACCGCGCCTGATCTTCGCCGTACAATGTTGGAATGTCGCCAGCATCCAGTGCCACACCCAAGCCTGCCGCTTCGGCCATCTCGAACGCCGCCAACGCCAAACCGCCATCCGACAGATCCGTCGCCGCCCGCAGATGCCCGCGAACCGCCTTCAAAAACTCGCCGTGCAAACGCTCTGCCACCAAATCCACCGGGGGCGCATCGCCTGCCTCGATCCCGAACGCCTCGGCCAACAGCGCCGATTGCCCCAAATGCCCGCGTGTGGTGCCGATCAGCACCGCCAGATCACCCGCCACAGGTTGTCCAGCAATCATATCGTCCAATGACGCCAGCAACCCCACCGCCCCAATCGTCGGCGTCGGCATGATCCCGGACCCATCGGTTTCATTGTAAAGCGACACATTGCCAGACACGATCGGCATATCGAGTGCTAAACAAGCCGCGCCGATGCCCTTAATCGCCCCCACCATCTGCCCCATAATTTCGGGCTTTTCCGGGTTGCCAAAGTTCAGATTGTCCGTCGTCGCCAAGGGCTTCGCCCCCACAGCGCAGAGGTTGCGGTAGGCTTCCGCCACCGCCTGCTTGCCACCTTCAAACGGGTTCGCTTTCACATAGCGCGGCGTCACATCGGACGTAAACGCCAGTGCCTTGCCTGTGCCATGCACCCGCACCACGCCCGCCGCCTTGCCGGGTGTCATCACGGTATCTGCCATAACCTGGCTGTCATACTGCTCCCACACCCATGCTTTATGGGCATAGCTTGGCGACGATATCAGCGCCATCAACGCCTCTATCGCGCCAATCGCGGGCACATCGCCCAGTGGAGCAGCGGGAGGCGTTTCCACCCAAGGGCGGTCGTATTCGGGGGCCGAGGAGGATAGTTTCGACAACGGCAAATCTGCCATCACCACATCACCCTGCAGGATCAGGAACCGATCTTCGGCAATCGTTTCGCCGACAATCGCGAAATCCAGATCCCATTTCACGAAAATCGCCCGCGCCTCTGCCTCCATCTCTGGCCGCAGCACCATCAGCATGCGTTCCTGCGATTCCGACAACATCATCTCATAGGCAGTCATGTTCGTCTCACGCTGCGGCACGTCATTCAGTTGCAGCCGCACGCCCAGACCACCCTTGTCGCCCATTTCCACCGCCGAACAGGTCAGCCCAGCCGCCCCCATGTCTTGTATGGAAATCACTGCCCCCGATGCCATCAGTTCCAGACAGGCCTCCAGCAGGCGCTTTTCGGTGAACGGGTCGCCCACCTGCACTGTAGGGCGTTTTTCTTCAATCGTATCGTCAAACTCGGCAGATGCCATCGTGGCCCCGCCAACCCCGTCGCGGCCCGTCTTGGCCCCAAGATACACAACGGGCATGCCCACGCCCGACGCCACCGAATAGAAAATCTTATCCGCATCGGCGAGGCCCGCCGCAAAGGCATTAACCAAACAGTTGCCGTTATAGCTGCGATGAAACCGCACCTCGCCGCCAACCGTTGGCACGCCAAACGCATTGCCATAAGACCCGACCCCTTCAACGACACCCTTTACCAGATGCGATGTTTTCGGATGGCTCGGCACCCCAAACGACAGCGAATTCATCGCCGCAATCGGCCGCGCGCCCATGGTGAACACATCGCGCAGAATGCCGCCTACGCCAGTGGCAGCCCCCTGATGCGGCTCGATGTAGGACGGGTGATTATGCGACTCCATTTTGAAGATCACGGCTTGCCCATCGCCAATATCCACCACGCCAGCGTTTTCACCGGGTCCGCAAATCACTTGGCGACCGGTGGTGGGAAGCGTGCGCAGCCATTTCTTGGATGACTTATAGGAACAATGCTCGTTCCACATGGCCGAGAATATGCCAAGTTCCGTATAACTTGGCTCGCGCCCGATGATCCCCAACAGACGCTGGTATTCATCTGGCTTCATCCCATGCGCTGCAACCAGTTCGGCGGTGATAACAGGGTCAGACATGATCGCATCCTCATGGGGGGTCGCACATGCCCGCGCTTTACGCAAAAGGGGGCCCAAGCGAAAGCCCTAAGACAGGTTTTTCCCCTAATTGCACCCGGCCAAACCAACGTCACAAAAATAATTTGCATAAAAGTGAAAAAGATTTTGAGGGTTTGTCGAAATCGGCAACCCTCAAGCGTCCTTGGGTTATCGAAACACGGAAATGAAAAGGAATGATGATGACGTTTGCTGTTACCCCTCTTTACGCGCTGCCGCTTGCGGCGATTTTTCTGGTCTTGTGGTTCCGTGTGTCATCCATGCGCAGTGCTTTGAACCTGTCATTCGGCGACAATGACAACATTCAACTGCGCCAGCGTGTTCGCCAACACGGCAATTTCGTCGAATGGACCTCGATTGTGCTGATCCTGATGATCCTTGCCGAAGGCATGGGCGCACCGGCAGTTTACCTGCACATTTCGGGCGCGCTGCTGCTGATCGGGCGGATTGCGCATCCCTTCGGGCTGAAGGTCGACACGGCGGCCCACCCCCTGCGCTATGTCGGCAACCTCAGCAACATTCTGGCCACGGTGAACCTAATGGTTTGCCTTGGCGTGAATATCCTTAGCAACTGACCCCGCATTTTCAAACTTAACCCAAGGTCAAAGGAATACATCATGCAATACATGGCCCTTATCTATAGCGACCCCGCACGTGAACCTGCCTATGGCACCCCGGAATTCGAGACCATGATGAAAGGTTATTTTGCCTTCAACGAGGTGTTGAAAACGGCTGGCCATCTGGTGTCGGGTGAAGGGCTGCAAAGCATCACAACAGCCACCTCACTGCGCATCAATGGCGGCAAAGTGGAAACCATGGATGGCCCCTTTGCCACCACCAAGGAACATCTGGGCGGCTACTATGTGATGGACGTGCCCGATCTGGATACCGCGCTGAAATACGCCGCCATGATCCCGTCGGCACAGTTTGGCACCATCGAAGTACGCCCGCTGATGACTTATAACCCCGCCGGAAACTGATCCCATGACAGCCGCCTCACAGGCCATTGCCGTTACCCAAACTCTCGAGTCGGTAATGCGCAATGACCGGGGGCGGCTGATCGCTGCCTTGATCGCGCGGTTGCGCGATTTCCAATTGGCCGAAGAGGTGCTGCAAGAAGCGGTTATTTCGGCGATGTCGCATTGGGGCAGAACCGGCCTGCCACACTCGCCGCAAGGCTGGCTTTTGCGGGTTGCCTTGCGCAAAGCCATCGACCGCCTGCGCGGGGCCAAACGCGATACACGCCGTGCTGCGGAAATGGCGGTGCTGGCCTTGGGTGAAGCAGATGAAACGGACCCCGATATGATCCCGGACCACCGCCTGCGCCTTATTTTCACCTGCTGCCACCCGGCGCTGGATGCGAAATCGCGTGTGGCGTTGACCCTGCGCACGCTTGGCGGCCTTACCACCCCCGAAATCGCGCGCGCTTTTCTGGACACTGACACCACCATGGGCGCGCGCCTGACCCGCGCGAAAACCAAGATATCGGCGGCCGGCATTCCCTTCGCCGTGCCCGGCCCGGAACATTGGGCGGATCGGCTGAATTCTGTGCTGACCGTGATCTACCTGATTTTCAACGCAGGCTACACCAATGGCCCAACGGCTGACCGTGATCTGTGCGCCGAAGCGATCTTTCTCGCGCAAATGTTGAACCATTTGCGCAGCGACGAGGCCGAGGCTGAGGGCTGCTTGGCCCTGATCCTGATCACCCACGCCCGCAGAAACGCCCGGACAGACGGGCAGGGGGCAACCGTGCCACTGGCGGATCAAGACAGGGCCCTTTGGGATGGCCCGATGATTGCAGACGGCCTGACTTTGTTGGATGGTGCCATAGCGCGAAACGTCGTTGGCCCCTTTCAGATCAAGGCCGCTATCGCCGCCTGCCACGTGCAGGATGCTGGCCCTGACTGGCCACAAATCACCGCACTGTATGGCAGCCTGCTGCGATTTGAACCCACCCCTGTGGTCGCCCTTAATCATGCGGTCGCCCGTGCCGAAACGGGTGATTTGTCCGGCGCTTTGCTGGAAATGGCAGGCCTGGCCCCGCAGCTGGGCGATTACCAGCCGTTCCATGCCGCCCGCGCGGATTTGCTGGCACGGTCAGGTCAAACGTCCGAATCAATTGTCGCTTATACCCGCGCCATAGCCATAGCGCCGTCTGCAGCAGATGCCGCTTTCCTGACCAAACGCCGCAATCGCCTGATGCTTTGACAGGCACTCTAACAATTTGACCGCAAAACAAAAAAAGAGGCCGAGCAAAAGCTCGGCCCAAGTCCAACAGGGAGGTATGAAGGTTGCAAGAGAAAATCTCGACTGCTTCCTTCAACACGCAAGGTAAGCAGGCAATCTGTTTGGTTCAAGCGCTAACATGCTGCAAGTGCAGCATGCCCGTCATGCGTTTTGTGCATACCACCATCCACCACGCCAATCAGACCTGTTGTCGCCTGCGATAGGTGAAGATTTCTTCTGTCACGAAATCGCGGAATGCGGAGACCCGCTTTGAATGCCGCAACTCCTCTGGATAGGCCAGAAATACCGGCACATCGGCCGATTCCACATCCGGCAAAACGCGCACCAGATCGGGGAAATCTTCGGTGATGTAATCCGGCAGCACCCCAATTCCCAAATGATTCAACACGCCCTGAAGCACGCCAAAATAGTTGTTCACGGTCAGGGTGGATGGAATGTCATGGCTCATCAGTTCCGCCACTAACATTGCCCCCGCCGCCACCTGCGGTGTGCCTGCATGCTGTGCGATCAACCGGTGCTGGGTGAAATCCGCCATCGTTGCCGGTGTTCCGTTTTCCGCCAGATATTCCGGCGTCGCGTACAGGCGCATCCGGATGTTCATCAACCGTTTGCGGATCAGGTCGGCTTGGCTGGGTTCTTTCATCCGAATGGCCACATCGGCCTCGCGCATCGGTAGATCAAGCACCCGTTCTTCCAGCATCAGATCAATTTTCAGCGCGGGATATTTCTTGTAAAGGGCGGGCAATCTTGGCGCCAGCCACAACGTGCCAAACCCGGTGGTTGTGGTGACACGCAGCTCGCCAAACACTTCATCTTCCGAATCCCGTATCCGCGCCGCCGCCGCATCCAGCCGCTTGACCATGGCTGTGGTGGCATCAAACAGCAATTCGCCCTGTTCGGTCAGGATCAGGCCTCGCGCATGGCGATGAAACAGCGTGACGTTCAAACTTTCTTCCAGCGCGCGTATTTGCCGGCTGACGGCGGATTGGCTAAGATGCAGCACTTCCCCGGCGTGGGTCAGGCTACCTTTGTCGGCGACCGAGTGAAAAATCCGCAGTTTATCCCAATCCATCACTGGCCCATTCCTGAAACTGGCAAAACGCTAGCACAAAGTTTGCTCTACTTAGGCGTTTTTCTTTTGATGTAAATGAAAGCTGCCTGAAAACGCCGCCGAAGCCCCAGGTAAACAGTCACATATCCTCGGTCTTTGTCGCATCATCGTCATCTTTACTGGCGAAACTGTTGAAATGCGCCTATGTGCGCAGCAACGGATGGGGACCTTGCATGACCAAACGGGATGTAGCACGCGACATCAGCTATGCATCGTCGGCGCAAAGCCGGGGTGGGCGTGCTCTGATCCGGGCATTGGAAAATGTAACAGGGCGTCTGTCGCTGATCCGTCGTGCGGCGGGGTACGAAGATGACGTCGCCTTGGGTAAAAATTTCTGGGATGTGATCGTGGAACGCTACGGCCTTTCGCTTGATGTGATTGGTGGATCGCTGGCCAATATCCCCGCCAATGGCCCATTGGTGCTGATCGCAAATCACCCCTACGGCATTCTGGACGGCCTGATGATGGGCCATATCCTGCACAAAGTGCGTGGCGATTTCCGCATCCTTGCCAATTCAGTGTTCAACCGAGCCGAGGACCTGAACAAAATTCTGCTGCCCATTTCGTTTGATGAAACCAAAGAAGCGGTCAGGCTGAACCTGCAAACCCGCACCGATGCGCTGTCCTATCTGGGGCAGGGCGGGGCGATTGGCGTGTTTCCGGGCGGCACCGTTTCCACCTCGGCCAAGCCGTTTTCGCGCCCGATGGACCCCGGCTGGCGCAATTTCACCGCCAAGATGATTGCGAAATCCGATGCAACCGTTGTGCCGATCTATTTCAGCGGCCACAATTCGCGGCTGTTTCAACTGGCCAGCCATATGCATTCCAACCTCCGGCTTGGCCTGCTGATAAAGGAATTCCACGCCCGCATAGATGAACCTGTGCAATTGGTGGTGGGCGAACCCATCGCCTCGACGCAACTGGCCCCCTACAAATCCGATCCAAAGGCCATGATGGAATATCTGCGCAAAGCCACCTACGCCCTTTCGCCGACACCGCTTAAATCCTATGCTCTGGGATATGAGTTCGAGGCAAAGTATAAAACCCGCTAACGGGTGCATGAGGGCAGCATGGCAGTAGGCATATTCGATTCTGGTTTGGGCGGGCTAACCGTGCTAGACGCCGTCGCCAAGAAACTGCCTTCCGTGCCCTTCGTCTACCTTGGCGACAACGCCCATGCCCCCTACGGCGTGCGAACCTCTGATGATATTTTCAACCTGACGGTCGCCGCCACTGAACGGCTTTGGGATGAAGGCTGCGATCTGGTGATCCTTGCCTGCAACACCGCCTCTGCCGCCGCCCTGAAACGGATGCAAGAAACTTGGGTGCCTGCGCATAAGCGCGTTTTGGGTGTGATTGTGCCGATGATCGAAGCGCTGACCGAACGCCAATGGGGCGACAATTCCCCGCCGCGCGAAGTCGATATGAAACATGTGGCGCTGTTTGCCACCCCTGCCACTGTTGCATCACGCGCGTTTCAACGTGAACTCGCCTTTCGCGCCATTGGCGTAGATGTCGAAGCGCAACCCTGCGGCGGTGTGGTCGATGCTATCGAGCAGGGC
>JANOFE010000153.1:0-1438 GCA_031413495.1 Pseudorhodobacter sp.
CGCGCGCCGCATATGAGGCCCTGCTTGATGATCTTGAGACAAACTTCGCCAGCCGCACGCAAGCGCTGCTTGACAATGAACGCACCGATCTGACCGTCGAAATTGATGTGCTGCGCGAACGCTTAGCGCTGGAGCGTTAATTCCCTTTCCCCGCCCGGCGTGTATTTCCGGGCCGCAATAGTGAGAGTAAAACCCCATGACTGATACGGTCCGCACCCAAGCCGCCGCCACATTGGCCGAGATTGAAACCGTCACCGCCATGGTTCTGCCTGAACCGGGAACGGCAATTGTGGCGCTGGAAGCCGCCCCCGCACCGCAGGCCGAAGCCATCCGTAGACGTATGGCCGAACTCGACATGGCCAATACCCAGTCGATCATTTCGTTCGGGTCGGCCGCACAGGCCGAACTGCAGGTGATCAGTCAGGAAATGCTGGCAGGCGTCAAAAACAAAGATGCTGGCCCCGCAGGCGACAGCCTGCGCGATATTGTGTCCACCATTCGCGGGTTTTCGGTGTCGGAACTGGACGTGCGCCGCAAGGCCAGCTGGTGGGAACGCCTGCTGGGCCGCGCCGCCCCGTTTGCCAAATTTGTGGCTCGGTTCGAAACCGTGCAAGGCCAGATTGACAAGATCACCAACAATCTGCTGATGCATGAACATACCCTGCTGAAAGACGTGAAATCGCTGGATATCCTGTATTCCAAGACGCTCAATTTCTACGATGAACTGGCGCTTTACATCGCGGCGGGCGAGGCAAAAATTAAAGACATCGACGCAAAGGACATTCCGGCCAAGGAAGCCGCCGTTGCCGCCGCCCCTGAAGCCGATCAGGTCAAAGTGGCACAGGAACTGCGCGATCTGCGGTCATCGCGCGATGATCTCGACCGCCGGGTGCACGATCTGAAGCTGACCCGGCAAGTGACCATGCAATCGCTGCCCTCGATCCGTCTGGTGCAGGAAAACGACAAATCGCTGGTGACCAAGATCAATTCAACTTTGGTCAACACGGTGCCTTTGTGGGAAACCCAACTGGCGCAAGCTGTCACCATCCAACGCTCCAGCGAAGCGGCGGAATCCATCCGCGCGGCCAACGATCTGACTAACGAATTGCTGACTGCGAACGCTGAAAACCTGCAAATCGCCAACAAGGTCGTGCGCACGGAAATGGAACGCGGCGTGTTTGATATTGACGCCGTGAAAAAGGCCAATGCCACGCTGATTGCCACCATCAACGAAAGCCTCGCCATCGCAGATGAGGGCCGCAGCAAACGCGCCGCCGCCGAGGTGGATTTGAAAAAGATGGAGGCCGATTTGCGCGATACCCTTGCCTCTGCCCGGGCCCGCAGCACCGGCCTTGGCGATGCAACCGGCACCGCTTTGGGGCGCAATTAAACAGATGCACAGCCCGCACTTTCAAACCCTGTTCCGGGCGCTTGCCGC
>JANOFE010000154.1:0-28269 GCA_031413495.1 Pseudorhodobacter sp.
GCAATGGCGACCGTCGCCTCCGCCGCATAGCGGGCATAGGCGTCAGCATCTGTCACATGCACATGGGCAATCCAAAGGGCAGTTGGCATGGTCTATCCCCCAATCACGGCGATCGCGGCGGCAATTGCGGCATCAGCCCCTGCAATATCAGCCCCCCCGGCCTGCGCCATATCGGGCCGCCCGCCACCGCCTTTGCCGCCAAGCGCTTCGGCGGCAGCACGGGCCAGATCGACGGCGGATAGCCGGTCTGTCAGATCTTTGGTCACCCCTGCTGCAACGGCAGGTTTGGCCCCGGTATCGGCAATCAGCAAGACCGCACCCGACCCAAGACGCGCCTTCATCTCATCAATCAAACCCGGCAGGTCTTTGCCAGACACGCCCGACAGCACCTGAGAAATGAACTTTATCCCATTGATGTCTTTAGCTTCCGGGCCAGATGCCGCACCACCGCCCATCGCCAATTCGCGGCGCAGTTGCGCCACCTCGTTGCCAAGCGCGCGGCGTTCGTCCAGCAAGGCCTTCGCACGATCTGCCAATTCGGCCGGCACCGTTTTTAGCACAGCGGAAACATCAGCGAGGTGCTTGATTTGGGCATTGATATGGGCCAGCGCCCCCGTTCCGGTCAGCGCCTCGATCCGCCGCACACCAGAGGATGACGCAGAATCGCTCAGCAGAACAAACAGACCGATCTCACCCAACCGCGCCACATGGGTGCCACCGCACAGCTCCAGCGAATAGGTTTGCCCATCGGCACCCTTACCCGACCCGGGTAGCGCGCCCATCGACACAACCCGCACTTCATCGCCATATTTTTCACCAAACAGCGCCTGCGCACCAAGCGCGCGCGCGTCATCGGGCGTCATGATGCGGGTTTCAACGGCGGTGTTTTGCCGGATATAGGCGTTAACCTCTGCCTCGACCTGCGCCAATTCGGCAGTCGTTAATCCTTTTGAATGGCTGAAATCAAAGCGCAACCGATCCGCAGCGTTCAACGACCCGCGCTGTGCGACATGATCGCCCAAAGTGCGGCGCAACGCCTCGTTCAGCAGGTGGGTCGCCGAATGGTTGGCCTCAATGGCCGCCCGCCCCGCATCGTCAACCACCAAGGTCGCCCCCTGCCCGGTTGAAATTTCACCCTCCGTCACCTCGGCGATATGCAGGATAAGACCTTGGCTTTTGCGGGTGTCCGTGATGGACGCGGTGCCAGTTGCCGTGCGTAAAATCCCTGTATCACCAACCTGACCGCCACTTTCCGCGTAAAACGGCGTCTGGTTCAGCACCACTTGCACCGATTGGCCAATGCCCGCCTTGGGCACAGATGCGCCGCCTGCAACAATCGCCAAAACCTGGCCCTCTGCAGTCTGCGTGTCATAGCCCAGAAACTCGCTGGCCCCATATTGTTCTGCCAGATCAAACCAGATCGCGGCGTCGGTGGTCTCCCCTGTACCGGCCCAGCTGGCACGCGCTTTGGCTTTTTGCTCGGCCATCGCCAGATCAAACCCGGCCGTATCCACAGACCGCCCCAGTTCCCGCAGCGCGTCTTGCGTCAGATCCAGTGGAAAACCATAGGTGTCATACAGCTTGAACGCCGCCGCACCGGGCAAGGCCGCCCCGTCCGGAATGCGCGCCAGTTCATCGTCCAGCAGATGCAAGCCGCGTTCCAGCGTTTGGCGAAAGCGGGTTTCCTCCTGCCGCAAGGTTTCCTCAATCATCGCCTGACCGCGCGTAAGTTCGGGGTAAGCCGCCCCCATTTGCCGCACCAAAGCGGGCACCAAGCGGTGCATCACCGGGTCTTTTGCCCCCAGCTGGTGCGCATGCCGCATCGCACGGCGCATGATGCGGCGCAAAACATAGCCGCGCCCTTCGTTGGATGGCATCACGCCATCCGCAATCAGAAAAGAGGTCGACCTCAGATGATCCGCAATCACCCGGTGATGGGTTTTACCGGAGCCATCGGGGTCTGAATTGGTCACATGCGCCGACGCCTCGATCAGGCTGCGCATCAAATCGGTATCATAATTGTCATGCTTGCCCTGTAAAAGCGCGCCGATCCGCTCCAACCCCATGCCGGTATCAATGCTTTGCATATCCAACGGGTGCATGGTGCCATCAGCGAACTGTTCGTTCTGCATGAAGACGTTGTTCCATATCTCGATATAGCGATCACCGTCTTCATCGGGCGAACCGGGTGGGCCACCGGCAATATGATCGCCATGATCATAGAAAATCTCGGTGCAGGGGCCGCAGGGCCCGGTTGGCCCCATGCGCCAGAAATTATCATCTGTCGGTATACGGATGATGCGGTGGTCGGGCAGGCCCGCCACCTTTTTCCACAGGTCTGCGGCTTCATCATCGGTATGATAAACCGTGACACACAGCTTATCGCGGTTGATGCCAAAATCGCGGGTCAGCAAGTCCCAGCTAAAGGCAATGGCCTCGGCCTTGAAATAATCACCAAAGCTGAAATTTCCCAGCATTTCAAAAAACGTGTGGTGGCGCGCGGTGTACCCGACATTGTCCAGATCATTGTGCTTGCCACCCGCCCGCACACATTTTTGTGCCGTGGTGGCCCGCACATAATCGCGTTGTTCGATCCCGGTGAAGCAATTTTTGAACTGAACCATGCCAGAATTGGCGAACATCAAGGTCGGATCATTGCGCGGCACCAGGGACGAGCTTTCAACAGCACGGTGGCCGTTGCGCACAAAAAAATCAAGAAACGTAGACCGGATATCGTTCAATGATGGCATGATCTTGTGGCTCTCTGTCGGGCAAAACGCGTAGGTGCGCCCTTCGTTTAGCCCCGCGCAAGATGCCTGTCCATCGCAACAAGGTGGCAAATGTAAAAAGGGGCCAGAGGCAATGCCCCCGGCCCGTTATTTCGCTGCAATCGGTATCAGTTATCGACCAGATCGTCGCCGGACGCGGCCTCGGCCATATGAAAATCAAGTCCGTTTGCCGCGCGAATTTTTTCTTCAATTGCCATCGCGACACTTGGGTTGGATTTCAGGAACTGTTTGGCATTGTCACGCCCCTGCCCGATGCGTTCATCGCCGTAAGAATACCAGGAGCCGGATTTTTCGACCACACCGACTTTGACACCCAAATCAACCAATTCGCCGACCTTGGAAATGCCTTCGCCGTACATGATATCAAATTCCACCTGTTTGAACGGCGGGGCTACTTTGTTTTTCACAACCTTCACGCGCGTCGTGTTGCCGACCACTTCTTCACGGTCTTTGATCGCACCGATGCGGCGAATATCAAGCCGAACAGAGGCATAAAACTTTAACGCATTGCCGCCCGTCGTGGTTTCAGGGCTGCCGAACATCACCCCGATTTTCATCCGGATCTGGTTGATGAAAATCACCATGCAGTTGCTGCGCCCGATGCTGGCGGTCAATTTGCGCATGGCTTGGCTCATCAGACGGGCCTGTGCCCCCATCTGCATATCGCCCATATCCCCTTCGATTTCCGATTTGGGGGTCAGGGCTGCGACCGAATCCACCACCACAAGGCTGACCGCGCCAGATCGCACCAGCGTATCAACAATTTCCAGCGCCTGCTCGCCAGTATCGGGTTGGCTGATCAGCAATTCATCCAGATCAACACCCAGTTTTTTGGCATATTGCGGGTCAAGCGCGTGTTCAGCATCAACAAAGGCGCAGACGCCGCCCTTTTTTTGTTCTTCCGCCACCACATGCAGGGTCAGCGTTGTTTTGCCTGATGATTCCGGCCCGTAAATCTCAACAATGCGGCCTTTAGGCAGACCGCCAATCCCAAGCGCAATATCAAGGCCGATGCTGCCGGTGGATGTGGCTTCAATATCCATCGCCGGGCTATCCGCCCCCAGCCGCATGATCGACCCTTTGCCAAATTGCCGTTCAATCTGTGCAAGCGCGCTTTCCAGTGCCTTAGCCTTATCCATATCGCGCTTTCCATTCAGATCGAGGAGTGTCGCCGTAGCCATGTGCCTATCCTTATTTCACAGCCGCAGATCAGCGGCAATCATTGCGTTTGTTCCCCAAGTGTTCTTGTCTGTATGAGATCAAAAGAAGAACAGTTCAATCTATTTTTTGTAAAATCAGCTTTTTCCGAAATCGGTTAAGGGATAGTTAAAGGCAGCGCATATTGCCGCTGAAATTAGAAAAAGGGGCAGGAATGCTGGTTTTCTGGAAGCCGAAACTGGTGTTTCTGGCCACGCCAAAGACGGGAACGACCGCAATCGAGGCGTCGCTCGAATCATTGGCGGCTTTGTCTATTCCGCGCCCGCCGCCGCTAAAGCACACGTCGGTGCAGCGCTATCACCGGTTTCTGCGCCCGTTTCTGGAAGATGCCGCCGATGGTCCGTTCAGCGTTGTGGCGCTTATTCGGGAACCACGCGATTGGCTGGGAAGCTGGTATCGCTACCGGCAACGCGACGGGATCGGTAACCCTAAGAAAAGCACCAAGGACATCAGTTTTGATCAGTTTGTTCAGGCCTATTGCCGCCCTGACCGACCGGAGTTTGCAAATGTCGGCTCTCAGGCCCGGTTTTTGAAGAAATCCGAAGGCAGATGGGTGGATCAACTGTTTCGCTATGAAGATATCAACAGTTTTGTGCATTTTTTGGAAGACAAATTGAATTGCGAGATTTTGCTTCCGCGCCTGAATGTGTCACCGCCCGGCAGTCTTGATCTGACGGCCAAAACCGAGGCGTTGTTGCACAGCTTTGCTGCAAAAGACTTTGCGATGTACACAACATTGCAGCCGGGGGATGACTGACCATCAGACGTCAGACAACCAGCAACCGGCAGGACTGCGGGCCCCCTTTTGCGCGGTTCAGGGCGATGCTGCCCGAACGGCTTGGCTTTATTCCAAGGCCCGGCCCATCCTTGGCCCGGCGCTGGCCCAATCCCTGCGCTGTGTCAGTGCAATTGCCCCTGCACTGTTGTCGTCAGTTCGGTCAGCGAGAATGGCTTTGGCAGGAACACCGAATTTGGAATGCGCGCCTGCCCTTCTGACAGGCAATCTTCGGCATAGCCCGAGACAAAGATCACCCGCACATCGGGCCGTGCGATCAGGGCCTCGCGCACCCAGCTGGGCCCGTCCATGCCCGGCATCACCACATCGGTGACAAACACATCCACGGTAAGGGTCGGGTCTTCCAGTGTTTTCAGGGCCTCTTCGGCATTTTCCGCTTCTAGCACGGTATAGCCGCGCATGCGCAGGGCGCGGCTGGCAAAGGCCCGCACCGGCGCTTCGTCTTCGACCAAAAGAACCACGCCTTCGCCCTGTTTCATCAACGGACGGCGGGTGTCTTTTTGGGGCATGGGCGGTACCGCCACTTCGGCCTCGCGAATGGGGAAATAAAGATGAAAGGTCGATCCTTCGCCTTGAACGCTGTCGACAAAAATGAACCCTCCAGATTGCTTTACGATTCCGTAGGCGGTTGACAACCCAAGGCCGGTCCCTTCACCGACGCGTTTTGTTGTGAAAAACGGCTCGAATATCTTTTGCAACCGATCTGCAGGAATGCCGCATCCGGTGTCGATCACCCGAATAATCGCATACTCCCCGGCCGGCACATTGGCGCGGTCGCGCTGCAGATCGACGGTAAGTTTGGTTTGTTCGGTTTCAATGCGAATGGTGCCGCCCGGTTCCATCGCATCGCGCGCGTTGACCACCAGGTTCATCAGCACCTGTTCCAGTTTGCGCTTGTCGGCCCGGATGGGGCCAAGCACGGGCGCATGTGCAACCCGCAATTTCACCTTTTCACCCAACAAGCGGTTCAGCAGATGGGTCAAATCTGACATCACATCTTGCAGATCAATCTGCTCGGGCTTCAAGGTTTGCTTGCGTGAAAACGCCAACAGCTGCCCCACCAGACTTGCGGCCCGGTTGGCGTTTTGGTGAATTTGCACAAGGTCGGCATAGTCGTGATCTTCGCGCCCATGGCGCAGCAACAGCAGATCACAATGGCCGGAAATCGCGGTCAACAGATTGTTGAAGTCATGCGCAATACCCCCGGCAAGTTGGCCAATGGCTTGCATTTTTTGACTTTGCACAAACTGCGCTTCCAGCGTTTTCAGCGCTGTCGCATCATTCAGAACGGCAAGAACACCCGGCCTACCAAGATCCACAGATCGGCGCAAACTGACCTGCAGGAACTGTTCTGCCTCGCCATTTCTGGCACGCAGCACTTCGGCGGCGACGGGCACACGTTCGCCCACCACATCGCCCAGCCAATCGGCGACAGGCCGGCCAAGGCCTTCGAACAGGTCGTGGAACATTTGCCCCGCTGGCAAATCCAATGCCAACAGATCGCGCGCCGCCCGGTTGGCCACGATCAACGCACCATCGGCGGTAAATTTCATCAACGCCACCGGAACATGTTCGAAATCCGCCAGCAACGTATCGCCGTGTGACCGGGTCGGCACCGGCATCAGATAGATTTCGCGTCTCTCGCCAGCGCCTTCCACCTCGGCCAGAATCGCGCGCACCGGGCCTTCGCTGGCGTTCACTTCCACCTCTTCGCCCGAATGGAAGGTCTGGCCGTTGAACACCTGATCCAGCCGCTTTGGGCGGGTTCCCAGCAACCGGCGCATCGCCTCATTTGAAAACAGCACGACACCGGTTTTATTGCTGACCAACATCGGCAAACTGAGCGATTCCGCCCCGCGCCCGGCGGTGGATCTGTCCAAAAATTCCTCCAGCCGCCACATAAAGCGTGCCGGTCCTATCCGGTGCACCGTCAGGCGGGTATGGCCACGCCGTGTCACCACATCTTCGCGGGCCGTGCCAAGATTGGCGGCCCGGCTTTGCAACCGGAACAAAACTGCGCTGGGATTGGCAAAATGGTCTTGCAACGCGGCGACAAGCGTCATGCCGTCTTTCATCCCGAACCGGTCAATCGCCGCGGTGTTTTGATAGCCAATCTGGCCGATATCATCGGTGGTAAAACAGGGGGCGGCATCAAGGCCGATCAGCGCCGCCAACCGGGTGTCAACGCCCAACCGGCGCGCGGCGTCAAAATAGGCCAAAGCACGAACCGTCACCGCCAAAAGCGCCAATGTGGCCCCTGCAACCATGGTTATCATCTTGATGCCCGCGTCTGGCACCAGCAATCCGATGGCAACGCAGGCGAACGCAAAGGCAAAAAGCACCCAAATACGTGCACCTAACGCACTGGCCGTGCTGACAACACTGCCTTTTCTGGATGCTGTTCTTGTCAAATGCCCTCTCCACCCGAACCGTCGATAGGTTCATAGAGCGGGCTAATCGTTAATTGGGGCTTAATACAGACGAAAAAACACCTGTAAGTTGTCTATTGTTTTTCTTTTCGCGTTAAGATCGCAAGAAAAAATCCGTCGCCGCCATCAAGAGGGGTGAAATGGCGCTGTGTCTGTTGGTGCCATTCCGGATGCCGCGCCAGAAACCCCGTGATTTGATCCTGGTTTTCTTCCGCCAGCAAGGAACAGGTCGTGTAGGCCAGCATACCGTGCGGTGCGACCAACGCGGCAATCTGATCAAGGATATTGGCCTGCAGCCCTGTCAGCTGGGTCAGCCTTGCGTCGGTCAGCGCCCATTTTCCCGCAGGATCGCGCCGCCAACTGCCAGAGCCGGAACAGGGCACGTCGGCAAGAACCACGTCATAGGGGGCATGTCCGGCCGGATCGGTCACCAGCGTGATTTTTGCTTTTGCCCGTGCCGCGCGGTCGGGCAGATCGCGCATGCGGGCCGGTTCCGCGTCATATGCCGACAGGGCGATGTTGGCACGGGCGGCGAGGGCCAGCGCTTTGCCACCCGCCCCGGCGCAATAATCCAGCACCCGCTGGCCATTGGTCAGCGGAATAGCCGCAACAACCGCCTGTGATGCGGCATCTTGCAATTCGATCAGACCATCAAGATAAAGTTTTGTTGTCAATATCTTACGCGTCGGCGTTACCACCTGAAGTGCTGTGTCAGCCAACGCATGCACCGCAGTTTCAATTCCGTCTTCGGCAAGACCTGCCTGTGCCATTTCCCGTGAAATGCGGGCCAGATTGACGCGCAAGACCACTGGCGCACGGGTCTGAAGGGCTGCCATGACGGGCGCGAAAGCGGCCCCAAGACTTTGTTTCAGGCGGGGGGCTAACCAGTCCGGGCAATCAAGGCTTTCAAGGTCGGTCAAAGCGCAGGCAGTTTCTGTTTCGCTGACGAGGCTTGGCGCGTGACCTACCCCAGTGAACACCGCAGTTTCATCCTGGCCAGTTGCCCGAACCCACCCCAACATCAGGCCGCGACCGGTTTGCGCCCCGCCATATGCGGCATAGGATCGTTTGCAACGCAGCGCGTCAAACACCAGATCACGGATCGCGGCCCGGTCGCCAGAGCCCGCAAAACGGTTGGCGCGGCCCCAGTTGGTGAGGCTGGCATCAACAGGGGTTCCGGCGAGTATCCTGTCCAGCACCTCGATTGCTGCTGAAATGCGGGCGGCGGCAATCATTATGCGCTCATGTAAATTATAAGGATCGCGCTGTAACACGTTGTAAGGTAACGTTTATTAGCAGTTACTTCCATTACATAACCCGGTAGTTCGGGCTTTCCCGCGTAATCTGCACGTCATGCACGTGGCTTTCCTTCAGGCCTGCCCCGGTGATCCGTACAAAGGTACAATTGGCGCGCATATCGGCAATGGTGCCGTTGCCGGTATAGCCCATGGCGGCGCGCAGACCGCCGACCAGTTGATGCACCACGGCAGCCGCCGACCCCTTATAGGGCACCTGCCCCTCAATCCCTTCGGGAACCAGCTTGTCGGATGCCGCATCTTTCTGGAAATACCTGTCAGCAGACCCGCGTGCCATGGCACCCAGTGATCCCATGCCGCGATAGCTTTTGAAGCTACGCCCTTGATACAGAATAACTTCACCGGGGGATTCGTCGGTGCCTGCAATCGCTGATCCGACCATGGCGCAGGACGCACCCGCAGCGATGGCCTTGGCGAAATCACCGGAATATTTGATGCCGCCGTCGGCGATCACCGGAATGTCGCCCGCCGCCCCGGCCGCATCCATGATCGCGGTCAGTTGTGGCACGCCCACACCAGCCACAATCCGCGTGGTGCAGATCGACCCCGGCCCAATGCCGACCTTGATCGCATCTGCGCCCGCATCAATCAACGCGCGGGTGGCAGATGCGGTGGCCACATTGCCCGCCACCACCTGCACGGCATTCGACAACGCCTTAATCCGTTCCACCGCCCGCGCCACTCCTTCGGAATGGCCATGCGCTGTATCAATCACCACCATATCCACCCCGGCCTCGATCAGCGCGCGGGACCGCTCGAACCCGGCATCGCCAACGGTTGACGCCGCAGCCACCCGCAGACGGCCAAGCGCGTCTTTGCAGGCATGTGGGTTCAGCACCGATTGTTCGGTGTCTTTCAGCGTAAGCAACCCGGTCAGTTTGCCGCTGCCATCGGTGATCAGCAGTTTTTCGATGCGGCGCGCTTTCATCAGTGAAATCGCGCTGTCGCGGTCGGCGGGTTCGTGCAGCACGGCCAGATTGTTGGTTGTCATCATCACGGATACCGGCGTGCGGTCATCCGATGCAAAGCGCATGTCGCGGTTGGTCACAATGCCCACCACCCGGCCCGCTTCATCGACCACCGGAAAGCCCGTCACATTATAGCGATCTTGCAAGGCTTTCGCATCGGCCAGCGTCTGGTTTGGCGTCAAGGTAATGGGTGCATAGACGATGCCGGACTCAAACCGCTTCACCCGGCGCACCTCGTTGGCCTGTGCCTCAAGGTCCAGATTGCGGTGAATAACCCCAATGCCACCTGCCTGCGCCATCGCAATCGCCATCCGCGCCTCGGTCACGGTATCCATCGCCGATGACAGCAAGGGTATGTTCATACGGATGGATTTGGTGACGAAGGTTGATGTATCGGCCATCGCTGGCAGCACGGAACTGGCAGCCGGAACAAGCAGAACATCATCGAAGGTCAAAGCCTCGCGAATCTCCATGGATCACTCCTAACACGGGTTCGTTTGGCGGTTCCCTGTTTCACGGGCGGGGCAGATTGGCAAGGGCAAAACCTATACTTGCATAGGCCTGCGCGGCATGATGAGCATGCGAAAACAGCCGACCGGAGCAACCATGCGCGTGGCCATCATCGAGAATACCGAAGTGACCCACCATGGCCAGGTTGGCGTGGCTTTGCACGAAGCGGGGGCACGGGTGGATGTCTATCGCGCCTACCTAGGCCAGTCCCTGCCAAAGCTGGATGACGGCTATGATGCGCTGGTGGTGTTTGGCGGCGAACAATCCGCGGTGGATGATGCGGACCACCCCTATTTGCCTAGGCTTGGCGCGCTGATGCGCGGTATGACCGATCAGGGCCTTGCCGTGCTGGGCGTCTGCCTTGGCGCGCAAATATTGGCCCGCGCATATGGTGCGGAAAACCACCTTGGCACCGCGTCCGAATTTGGCTGGTGTGATGTTGCCCTTACAGAGGCTGGCAAATCCGACCCGGTTTTGGGACATCTGGATGCGACATTCCCGATTTTTGAATTTCATACCGATACCTTCACCCTGCCCCACGGTGCCGTGCATCTGGCGCAGACCAAAACCGCCCCACAGCAGGCGTTTCGCATCGGGCGCGCCACCTATGGCATGCAGTTTCATTTCGAGGCGAACCGCGCTGTGGTGGCCGACTGGACGCGGGAATTTCCGAAAATTGTTGAGGGGCGGCAGCCCGGATGGACCTGCGCCCACCCGGCACTAGCGCAAACACGCGGTGTTGCGTCCGACACAGCAGGTCTTGCCATCGCGCGGGCCTGGGTCGCGCTGATCTGACGCCGGTCGGATTGCTCTAAAGCAGAAAATCGGCGGCGGTCAGCGCATGCAAGCCTTCTATCTGAATGCTGAAATCCGAAACCGTGTCGCCGTTCAGATCGCCCATAACAAAGGTATCACCGTCCACCGTGACCACCCGCAATGACCCCGGTTTGCCGTCATGCAACGTGGTCGCACTCAGCCGGAACACATTGTTCCCATTGTGAATTGTGTCTGCATCAATTCCGCCGAGTGCGATCCTGTCAATGCCAAACTCAAAGTCCTCAGTCCGGTCAACTGTGCCGGGCGCAAGACCCATTTCGACCGCGCGGTTGAAATAAAAGGTATCCGCGCCTGCGCCACCGAACAGCACATCCGCGCCGATGCCACCATTCACAACATCGTCGCCATCTCCACCCCATAGGGTATCATTGCCTTCTTCGCCATAAAGACTATCGGTTCGGGCATCGCCATGCAACTGATCGTTCCCGTCAGCGGCAAAAAGAATGTCGTTTGCACCACCGCCAAAGATTGTATCGTCGCCAGCTCCGCTGTAAATCCAGTCACCGCCAGCGAGACCAAAAATCAGGTCATTTCCACCGCCCCCGAATAGGGTATTGTTGCCGCTGGTCCCTGTAACGGTCGTGCCCGGCGCGGCCTGCATTGTTTCGATAACCGGGCCATCGTTTTGGCGCAGAATACTGTCCTGCCTTGCCCAGCGGCCAAGTGTATGGTCAATCTTTGGCATGGGCCCAGCCATCGCCGCTGGCAAAACTGACGCCGCAGGATCGGGAACCAGCATATCAAAGAAATGATGGGCAAATGCGCTGAGGTGATACTGCGACATGACTGTGGCCTTTCATTTTGACGCGATTGCAAAATGTCAGGTTAATCCAAATTGTCCTAAGTGCGTGGCCTAAATATTCCTTAAGCAGTATTTGGCCTAAGAGTTACAATTAAAGGTTGCAGGCCCATCTACGCAAAAAGCAGGCATACTTTTCACTTGCTCACCCCTGACGCAGCACCGGAAACCAATCATCCCGCAACCGTTGCCCCGCCAGCATGTCATGCCCCGGATAGGGCGGCGAGGTGCGCCCGGGCCGTTCGACATAGCGCGCATCGTCGCCCACCAGCCGCAGGGAAAACGCCCGCCGCCGGGTGCCGGTGTTGTTGCCACGTGCGCCGTGCAAGGTGCGGTAGTTGAAGGCCACCGCATCGCCCGGTTCCATCTGCCATTCCAGCACGCGCATCCCTTCGGCATCGGGGTCTGGCACAGGCATGTAGCGTTCGGGATCAGGGTAAAAGCTGGTCTCGGCCACCCAGCGGGTTGGCAGCACCTCGCGCGGCCACAGGTGCGATCCGGCCACACAGCGCAAACTGGCCTCGCGCACCGGGTCCATCGGTGACCAGAAGCTGACGTTTTGGCGCCCCTCGACAAAATAATAAGGCCCGTCCTGATGCCACGGGGTCGGTTTTGACGTACCCGGTTCCTTGACCAGAACATGATCATGGAACAGTTGCACGTAGGGCGATCCCATCAGTTTTGCGGCCACATCGGCCACCTCCGATTGCCGGATAGCCGTTTCAAATTCGGGAATACGGTTCCAATTGCAGTAATCATCAAAGAACCTGCCCGCCTCGCCCGGCTTCAGGTTTTCTGCGGCGTATTCGGATGGTTCGGCCATATTGCGGTCAATGCCCGCGCGCAGGGTATCCACCCAACCCGACCACAGGCCTTTGATCAACACCGCGCCGTCACGCTGATAGGCGGTAATCATACTGTCTGTGACATCAACCATATCCACCCCCCGCGCAAACCCAACCCCATGTCAGGTTAGACCAGCCGTATTCAGGGAAATGTGCGGTCTGCGACCGCCCGGTCAGGTTTGGCGACAGTTGGCCGCCAAACCCGCACACAAGGGTTGACGCTTTGATTAACCCTTGTCGCCCTTGCCTTTGTCGGCAGCCGCCGCAAACCGCGCACCCATCGACGCGCCCGCTGCCGTTGTGCTGGCCGCTGTGCCGGGCTTAGATTTGTCTTTTTTCGGTTTCTTCACTTCTTTGTTCGAACGCATCTGGCCTTTTGCCATGGCTTTCACTCCTTATGGTTGGGCCAAAGATTGGCCGTATCCATCGGTCTGCGCCCGCACAGACCGACTGTCAACCAGTGCTTAGCGATAGTGCAGCGACTTGCCTTTGTGGAACAGGTGGATCTTTTTCGGATCGGCCCCAAGTTTCACCACTTTGCGGCGCAGGTCGGAATGGATGCCAGGAAGCTTTGCTACAACCTGCGCGCCCTCTGCCTGCTTTTTGAAGTAAAGCAAAGTCACTTCGCCCAGGGCTTCGGTAATTTCGACCTCGCCGGTAAAGATCGCATCGCCACTGGTTTCCAGAAAATCCTCTGGCCGCACACCAAGGCGCACACGCATGCCCTTGTCCGCCGCCGTGGTGGCAATCGCCGCGCGTGCCACACCGCCATTGTCCAGCTTGATGGTGGTCTCGTCCCCGGTTCCGGTCACTTCGCCGTCCATCAGGTTCATCGCGGGCGATCCGATGAATTGCGCCACAAATTCATTTTCCGGGCGTTCATACAGGGTCAGTGGGCTGCCGACCTGGCTGATCCCACCACCGGCCAGAACCACAATACGGCTGGCCAGCGTCATCGCTTCAACCTGATCGTGGGTCACGTAAATCATCGTGCGGTCTGGCATCGCCTCTTTCAACTGGGCTATTTCCAGACGGGTAGCCACCCGCAACGCCGCGTCAAGGTTGGAAAGCGGCTCGTCAAATAGATACACCTTCGGGTCGCGCACAATAGACCGGCCAATGGCCACCCGCTGGCGCTGGCCACCCGATAGCGCCTTTGGCAAACGGTCCAGATACGGCGTCAGTTGCAAAATCCGCGCCGCCTTATCAATCGCCGCCGCTATTTCAGTGGCCGATTTCTTGGCGATTTTCAGCGCGAAAGACATGTTATCGCGCACGGTCATATGCGGATAAAGCGCATAGGACTGGAACACCATGGCGATGCCGCGCTGTGCGGGTGGCACATCATTGACCACCTGTTTGTCAATTTCCAGCGTGCCGCCGGTGATGCGTTCCAATCCGGCGATCATCCGCAAAAGGGTGGATTTGCCGCAGCCAGAGGGGCCAACAAACACGATCAACTCGCCTGCTTTGATGTCGAGGTTGATGTTCGACAGAACTTTCACCTCGCCATAGGCTTTTTCAACATTGGTTAGTTTAAGGCCGGCCATTCTGTTCCCCTCCCGTCAGTTTTTAAGTGCAAGACAGAACTGCCATGGCCCAAGGGTCATGTGCCTGTCGGCTGAAATGGTTTGTCCACCAATTTCCGTTCCAATGGCCTGCCAAGCGCCACCCGGCAGATCAAATTTTACAACCGTGTCGCCCAAGTTAAAGGCGCACAGAAGTGTCGTGGCCCCCTGCCGCTCAAACAGCGCCAGATCGCCCTGGGCCACAGGCTGGGTCATAGCACCCGTCCGCAGGGCTGGATTGGCCCGGCGCAGCGCAAGCGCATTTGTGTAATGCATCAGCATCGACGTCGGGTCCGCAGCCTGTGCTGCCACCGACAGCTTCAGGTGCGATGACGTCACCGGCAGCCACGGCTTGCCCGCTGAAAAGCCGCCATTGCCATTGTCAGTGTCCCAGATCATCGGCGTGCGGCAGCCGTCGCGGCCCTTGAATTCCGGCCAGAACTGAATTCCGTAGGGGTCTTGCAGATCTTCAAACGCAATATCGGCTTCCGGCAGGCCCAGTTCCTCACCCTGATAAAGGCAGATCGACCCGCGCAGGCACATCAGCAGGGCTGCATAGGTTCTTGTGGCAGCATCCGACAGGCTCCAGCGTGTGGTGTGGCGGATCACATCGTGGTTGCTATAGGCCCAGCAGGGCCAGGCATCGGGGGCAACCGCATTCATCCGCGCAAAGGTATCTGCCAAAGTGCTGGCCGTCAGCCGGTTCGGTTGCAGCATCTCGAACGGGTAACACATCTGCACCTTATCGCCGCCCGATGTGTATTCGGCCATGATCTCAAGCCCGCGCTGCGCATCGCCGACTTCGCCCACGGCGGCGGCATTGTAAGGCGTCAGCACGGCGCGGAATTTGCGCAGGAATTCCAGATTTTCCGGCTGGTTCTTGTCAAAGATATGCAGCTGGTGGTTATAGGGGTTCACGCTTGGCGCGATGGAATTGTTGCGCAATTCCTTTGGCAAAGGCGGGTTATCGCGCAGGTATTTGTCGGCGATGTAGAAGTTGATGGTATCCAACCGGAAACCATCTACCCCCCTCTTTAACCAAAACCGCGCCACATCCAGCAGCGCATCCTGCACCGCGTCGCAGTGGAAATTCAGGTCGGGCTGCGAGGTCAGGAAGTTGTGCAGATAATACTGCTCGCGCCGCCCGTCCCATTCCCAAGCCGACCCGCCAAAGATCGACAGCCAGTTGTTCGGCGGCGTGCCATCGCCTTTCGGTTCTGCCCAGACAAACCAATCTGCGCGTGGGTTGCTGCGGTTCTTGCGGCTCTCAATAAACCAAGGATGCTGATCCGAGGTGTGGCTGAGAACCAGATCAATCATCACCCGCAGGCCCAGATCATGCGCCTTTGCTACCACCGCATCGAAATCGGCTAACGTGCCGAACATTGGATCGACATCGCAGTAATCCGACACGTCATAGCCGAAATCCTTCATCGGCGATGTGAAGAACGGGCTGATCCAGATTGCATCGGCGCCAAGGCTCGCAATATGCGGCAAGCGTTGCACAATGCCCGCCAGATCACCGATGCCATCGCCATCACTGTCTTGATAGCTGCGCGGGTAGATCTGATAGATCACCGCCCCGCGCCACCAATCGGGATCCTGCGCCAGCACAGCCCTGCTATCGCGTTCCATTCTGCTCACTTCACCGATCCCGACAGCAGACCGCGCACCAGATATTTCTGCATGATAAAGAACACCGCCAGGGGCACCGCGATGGACACAAAGGCGGAGGCCGACAAAATCTCCCAATCGCCACCGCGTGACCCCATCAGGTTCACAAGGCTTCCGGTCAGCACCAACTGGTCATCGCCGGTGCCAAGGAACACCAACGCCACCAACAGGTCGTTCCATGTCCACAGGAATTGAAAGATCGCAAACGACGCCAGCGCCGGGAAAGACAGCGGCAGGATGATCTTGGTGAAAATCTGGAAATCGGTAGCACCATCAACCTTGGCGTTCTCAATAATGTCCTTCGGCAGGCCCACCATGTAGTTGCGCAAAAGGTATATCGCCAGCGGCAAACCAAACCCGGTATGCGCCATCCAGATGCCCAGATAGCCCTTCCCGATGCCAATCGCATTGTGAAACTGCAGCAGTGGGATAAGTGCCAGTTGCAACGGCACCACCAACAGGCCAACCACAGCCGCCACCAGCAAGGCCCGTCCCGGAAAATCCATCCAAGCCAAGGCATAGGCCGCAAACGCCGCGATCAGAATGGGTATGATCGTGGCCGGTATCGCCACCGTCATCGTATTCAGGAACGCCTGCCCCACCGACTGCCCGGCAGAAGGGTTGAACAGGATGTTGTTATAGTTGTTCACCGTAAATTCCGGCGGTGTGGATGCCGTCGCAAAGATGCGCGGTGGGCGCACATCGGCCATGGTTGTGGGCGACGACAGGGTATAGCTGCCATCCGCCTGCACGGTCAGCGACTGGCCACCTTCCAGCGTTGCCACTTCGCCCGCGGCATATTTGGTCGTTTCTTTTGAACTGGTGCCCCAGCGGCTGACCGCCGTGCCCGCGTTTTCAAACATGCGGCCTTCAATGGCAAAACCGCCGTCCTTTGCCGCCTCGTCGCCTTCCACCCGAATGGCGGGCAGCTGTTGTTCTTGCGTGGAAAGGGCCCGCCACCAGCCGGAGGTGGAAATCTGATCCCCCGACCGGAACGAAGATACCAGCAACCCAAAAGTGGGCAGCACCCAAAGCGCCACCAACAACAGCACCGAGATATGCACGGCCCATGTCAGCGAGGATTTTTTACCTACGATATTGTCCATGCTCAGGCCCCCTCAGCGCATTTCTTTGCGAACGTTATAGACGTTCCAGATCAGGATCGGCATCACCAGCAGCATGATGATCATCGCACTTGCCGACCCCACACCCCAATCGTTCGCGCGGAACAGCTTGTCGAACATGTAATTCGCCAGCACTTGGGTTTCCCACTGGCCGTTGGTCATCGCCAGAACGATATCGAACACCTTTAGCACGGTGATGGTGATCGTCGTCCAGACCACCACAATCGTCGTCATGACCTGCGGTATCTTGATCTGGAAAAACACCTGAAACGGATTTGCGCCATCCAAAATTGCGGCCTCAATCGTTTCCTCCGGCACCCCGCGCAATGCGCCCGAGATGATGACCATGGCAAAGCCGGTCTGTATCCAAACCAACACAATCATCAGGAAAAAGTTGTTCCAATAGGGCGTCGTCAGCCATGTCTGTTCTTTACCATAAGGCAGGTCAGCCCCGATGATCCCCAAAAGCCACGTCAGCAGAGTGTAGGCAAGATAAGCACACACCAAAATGCCCGCCGCCCGCGCGAGCAGGGCCCACAGGCCACCGCCGCCTTTCAGCAAAGGTCTCAGCAACAGCCAAAGCGCCCAAAGCAAACCCAGCATAATCGCACCAACCGTCAGTGCGGGCAGCACCTTGACCACCAGCACCGACCAGAACCCGCCGCCCAGCTTCAACCAGATCGCATTCAAAAGCCCGATCTGCGCTTGTTCAATCGGGCGCGTGTCATAGATCAGCTTCCAGATCACCGATGCGCCGACAAAGGAAATCGCCATCGGCATGAAGATCAACGATTTCGCGATATTGCCCCACCAAATGCGGTCGGTCAGTTGCGCTGCCAGCAGGCCAAAAGCGGTGGACATGGCAGGCACCACGATCAGCCACAGCATATTGTTTTTCATCGATTCCCAAAATTTGTCTTCGCCAAACATCGAGGAATAGTTGGCAAGCCCAACGAATTCACGGGTATTGCCGGGTGCGTCCTGCGTGAAGGACAGCCACAATGTCGCAAACACCGGGTAGGCCAGATACAGGCCCAGCAGAACCAGCGCCGGGAATAAAAACAGCCACGGTCGCACCAGGTTGGCGCGGTTGATGTTGCGGCCAATATTGGGGCCGCTGATCGGGAAAAGCACCTTATCAAGGAACAGGTTGGACAGGAAAAAATACCCGATACACCCACCCACACCGATGACAATCGTCAGCAAAGCCTGAATTGCTGGATTCATTTGCCCCTCCCAAGACGTGATCCGAAAAATCGCAGGCAGGCGCGTAAAAAATCCGCGCCTGCCCGTAGAATTTAAACCTTACTTTGGCCAGCCGGATTCGATGGTGTCGGCCACTTCTTGGGCCGATTTGCCACCAACATAGTCAACCATGCCGGTCCAGAACGTGCCTGCACCGACGGCTGGGTTCATCAGGTCAGACCCGTCAAAACGGAAGGTCGTGGCGTTCAGCAGAATTTCACCCTGCTTTTTCGCCGCAGCCGATCCGTAAAGTTCGACATTGGCCGACTTCAGCGGTGTCAGGAAGCCTGAACCCGCCATCCAGATTTCATGCGCGATTGGCGTCTTCAGCCATTCGATAAACGCACGAGCGCCTTCGCCATCTTTGGTGATGAAGGCAAGTGTGCCTGCACCCAAAACTGGCTTGCCAAGGTCTTTGCCTGCGTAGGCTGGCATATAGAAGAAGTCCGCATCTGTGCCCAATTCCGTGCCTTCAGGAAAGAAGGAGGGAATGAACGACGCCTGATGGTGCATGTAGCACTGGGGCGGCGATGAGAACAGGCCTTTGGGGCTGTCGCGGAAGTCGGTCGATGCAACAGCACCGGCACCACCGGCAACGTTTGCATCCGTCTTGGCGAAATAGCCAAACTCGTCGATCGCAGCCACCACTTCGGGTGAATTGAACGGGATCTCGTGCTTGTACCATTTGTCATAGACGTCTGGCGACTGTGTGCGCAGCATCATGTCTTCGACCCAGTCTGTCGCAGGCCAGCCTGTTGCACCGCCTGAACCCAGACCAATGCACCAAGGGGTGCCACCGTCGGCGACGATCTTGTCGGTCAGGGCCTTCAGATCTTCCATAGTTGCTGGAATTTCATAGCCTGCATCGGCAAAGTTATCTGGCGAATACCAGACCAGCGATTTCACGTCGATTTTGTAGGGGAACGCATACAACGCAGGTGCGCCGTCGGCACCAGCATAGGTTCCTAGGCTGACCCAGCTTGCACCAGCGGCATAGTTTTCACCAAGCCATGTTTCGGTTTCAGCACCCAGTGGTGACAACAGACCCTTGGACGCAAGATCGCCAATAATACCCGGCTGCGGCAGGAACGCCACGTCGGGCGGGCTGCCAGCCTGTGTGTCGATGACAATCTGCTGTTCGTAGTTTTCAGACGAAGAATAGCTGACGGTAACGCCAGATGCTGCAGTGAAATAAGACAGCATCGTTTCAACCAGAACTTGGTCTTCGCCACGCCATGGGCCAAACATCGTGATCGACTGGCCATCAAGATTGGTGGCCTCGTCATAGGCTTTGTAGCTGTCCCAGTTGAAAGCGCCTTCGCCGACTGGAAATTTCAGGTCCTGCGCAAATGCGCCACCCGATACCAATGCAAGTGTAGCCACACCCGCGAAAAGTCTGGATTTCATTCATAATCCTCCCGATTATCCCGCCCTGCGACGGTTTGCGTCCCAAGCGGGTTCAGAATCAATTCCAAACCGCTTTGGATAACGGACATTTGCCGATCACCCTGCTCAAGTCAATCCAAAGCAGTGGCAGATTCCATAAAACGGCTCATTTTAGAACGACATGGTCCACTAAAACGATTACGTAACATGGCAATCCCGTTTGACCTGCGCCACCATGCTGGCTAGTGTCAGTCAGGATTGAAACCGTTTTGGAAGCTTGGCCGCGATGAACCTGAAAGAACTGGCGACCAATCTCGGCTTGTCGCCAACGACAGTCAGCAGGGCGCTTAACGGCTATCCAGAGGTGAACGAGACGACCCGCGAACGGGTGATGGCTGCGGCGAAGCGGCACAACTATTTGCCCAACACCCGTGCCATCCGTCTGGCAACAGGGCGCGCCATGGCGGTGGGTCATGTGATCCCAATTGCCACCAAACATGAAATTGTAAACCCGGTGTTTGCCGATTTCATCGCAGGCGCTGGCGAGACCTATTCCCGCAATGGCTATGACATGGTGTTGTCGGTGGTGCCCGATGATCAGGAGGCACAGGCCTACCGCGATCTGCAATCGCGCGGCACCGTGGACGGCATCATCGTGCATGCCCCGCGCCTTGATGATCCGCGCATTGCCCTGTTGCGCGAGGTGGGTTTGCCATTCGTCGTGCATGGCCGTGCAACCGGCACGAAAGACGCCTATTCTTGGCTCGATGTGAACAACCGCCGCTCGTTTCAGCGGGCAACCGAATTTCTGCTCGATCTGGGGCATCGCCGCATCGCCCTGATCAACGGCCTTGAATACATGGATTTTGCCATCAGGCGGCGCACCGGTTTTGTCGATGCCTTGGCCGCTCGCGGGATACAGCCCGACCCGGCCTTGATGTTCTCGGATGAGATGACCGAAGGCCGTGGCTACCGCGCGGCGCTTGAGATGCTGAAAAGCCGCAACCCACCGACGGCGTTTCTGGTGTCTTCGATGATCTCCGCCTTGGGTGTGCGCCGCGCGCTCGATGAACGCGGCCTGAAACTGGGCCGCGACGTGTCGATCATTATCCATGACGACGAACTTAGCTATCTGCGCAACGGCGATGATGTGCCAATTTATACCGCCACCCGGTCGTCCGTGCGCGAAGCCGGGCGGCAGACGGCGGAAATGGTGCTGGACCTGATCGCCAACCCCGACAAGCCGCCGCAATCCCGCCTGCTGGAGGCAGAGTTGATCATTGGCCAATCCACCGGCCCCGCACCTTCCAAATAGCTTCCCACACCGGACGTAGTAGATGAACCTGACACGCGACGATTTTCCCGAAGATTTTCTCTTTGGTGCCGCAACGGCCGCTTACCAGATTGAAGGGCACGGCTTTGGCGGTGCCGGGTCCACCCATTGGGATACCTTCGCCGCAACCCCCGGCAATGTGGTGCGCGCCGAGGATGGCCAGCTTGCCTGCGATCACTATCACCGCTGGCCCGAAGACCTTGACCTTCTGCGCGACGGCAACTTTGATGCCTACCGGTTTTCGACATCCTGGGCGCGTGTCATGCCCGATGGCCGCACCGTCAATCCGCAGGGCCTTGATTATTATGACGCGCTTGTTGATGGCATGTTGGAACGTGGGCTAAAGCCGTTCCAAACTCTGTACCATTGGGAAATGCCATCCGCCCTTGCCGATCTGGGCGGCTGGACCAACCGGGATACCTGCCACCACTTTGCAGATTTCGCCGAAGTCATCAGCCGGAAAATCGGCGACCGCGTGGCCAGCACCGCCACCATAAACGAGCCGTGGTGCGTGGCGTGGTTGTCGCATTTCATGGGCGTCCATGCCCCCGGCCAACGCGACATTCGCGCCGCCGCCCGCGCCATGCATCACATCCTGCTGGCACATGGCGACGCAGTGGAACGGCTGCGCAGCTTTGGGCAACCGAACCTCGGCATCGTGCTGAACTTCGACCATGCGCAACCCGCCTCTGACAGCGCCGCCGACACCCATGCCGCCGCCACATGGGACGGCATTTTCAACCGCTGGTTCATTGAAGGCATCACAAAGGGCACCTACCCCGCCGAGGTGATGGAAGGTCTGGCCCCGCATATGCCGGCAAACTGGCAGGCGGATATGCCAAAAATTCACCAACCGCTGGATTGGCTGGGTGTCAATTACTACACCCGCCACATCCTCGCCCATGCCCCCGGCACGCCATGGCCTGCCCTGCGCGATGTGCAGGGGCCGCTGCCCAAAACCCAAATGGGATGGGAGATTTATCCGCAAGGATTGCACGGCTTCCTCACCCGGATGGCGCGCGATTATGTCGGCGATCTGCCGATCTATGTTACCGAAAACGGCATGGCCAATGCGGACGAAATTCTAAACGGGTCAGTCAACGATGCGGTGCGCGAAGATTATCTGTTCGCCCATCTGGATGCCACCCGCCGCGCCATTGCCGACGGGGCGAATGTGAAAGGCTTTTTCTATTGGTCACTCTTAGACAATTATGAATGGGCCGAAGGCTACGAGAAACGCTTTGGCCTTGTGCATGTCGATTTCGACACGTTAAAGCGCACTCCAAAAGCCTCTTACCACGCGCTCAAACGCGCCCTCGCGCGATGACGGAGCCTGCCATGACCCCCACCTCAGCCTTGGCGCTTGTTGCTGACATTGGCGGCACCAACACACGGGTTGCTTTGGCTGATGGCCCCGTGGTGCGCCAGACCAGCGTGGCCAAATTCCGTAATGCCGATTTCACCGGCATCGACGCGGTGCTGATGCGCTACATGTCTGAGGCCCGCATCGCCCGCCTTCACGGGGCCTGTGTGGCAGGGGCAGGCCCGGTCCAGGATGGCGCGGTCACGATGACCAACCTCTTTGATGAAAACGGCAACCCCTGGATCATCGACACCGCCCGCGTGTCGAAGGCAACCGGGGCCACGCAGGTGGCCATCCTGAATGACCTGCAAGCCCAGGGTCAGGCATTGGGCCATATCGCCCCCCAAAATCTGGCGCGGGTGATCAACGGCCCTGCCATGCCCGGCGCATCCATGCTGGTGGTGGGTCTTGGCACCGGGGTCAATGCAGCGCCGGTTCACAACACGGCTGGCGGCCGCCTTGTGCCGCCCTCTGAATGTGGCCATGTGAATATGCCGGTCCGCAGCGACGAAGATCTGCGGCTTGTCCGCTTTATTGAAGCACGCCTTGCGGCACTTGGCGATACCCCCCATGCCGGGGTGGAAGAGGTGCTGGCAGGCCGCGGCCTTGCCAACCTGCACGCCTTTGCCGCCACCGAAGTGGGCCGGTCTGACAACCTGACCTCTGCCGAAGTTTTATCAGCCCTTGATGCAGGGGATGCCATAGCCGCCCATGCGGCCCGCCTTTATGTGCGCATTCTGGCGCAAATGTTGGGTGATCTTGCACTGATCCACCTGCCCTATGACGGCATCTATCTGATCGGCGGCATGTCACGCGCAATGACGCCGCATTTCGCCACGTATGGGCTGGAACGGGCGTTTCGCGAACCACGCCGGGTTGATCTGCTGGTCAAGGATTTTTCCGTAACCGTCGTGGAAGATGATTTTGCCGCGCTGACCGGCTGTGCCGCCTATCTTGCCAAAGGCGGGCGGGGATAGCACAGACCTTAAGAAAGCGTGCCGCAAGCGTGCGCAGAAACCTGACTTGTGGTTAACAAATTCAACCTTCCCCGCGGGGAAGGTTTTTTGTCAAAAATCCCAAAGCGGCGCCTAAACCATCATTGGCAATACCGTGACCAGTGCCCCGCATCACATGGCCAAATGTCTCAAACCCAAGTGCCACCAGCACATCGCCCGCCGCCTTCATGTTTTCAAAAGGCACCACCGGGTCCTGATCGCCGTGGATCAGCAAGACAGGAACTTTCACCAGCATCTCATCCGCCAGCGTTTCCGGCTGCAACAGCCGTCCCGATATGGCGACGACGGCGGCCATGGCCTGCGGTCGGCGCGGGGCCACATGCAGGCTCATCATCGCCCCTTGCGAAAAGCCGATCAGCGCCAGATTGGCATCGGTCAAGTCGGCCTCGGCCAGACAGGCATCAAGAAACCCGTTCAGCGCGTCGCCTGCGGCCGCCAACCCCGCCGCCGCCGCCGCCTCGGATGACCCGTCCAGCCATGGGATCGGAAACCACTGACGCCCAAATGGATTGCCACTGCAGGCCTGCGGTGCATCGGGGGCATAGAACGTGGTATCGGGCAAATGCGGTGCCAGCACATCGGCAAGCCCAAGCAGATCCGCGCCATCCGCACCATAGCCATGAACGAACACCGCAATCGACCGCGTCGTACCTGATTTCGCCGCCTGCCGCGCAAATTTCAAACCGTCCGTCACTTGATGCCCTCACGCGATTTTGCCACGCGGTAATAGGCCCAAAGCAGCCGCGCCGCAACCGCCCGCCACGGTGACCAATCCTGCGCCATCGCGCGCAACTGCCGCTCGGAAGGCCGCACCTCCAGCCCGAATAATACCTTCGCCGCCTCCTGCAATGCCAGATCGCCGGGCGCGAACACATCCGCCCGCCCCAATGAAAACATCGCATAAATCTCGGCTGTCCAACGGCCTATACCGGGCACAGCGACAAGGGTTGCAATCACCTCTTCATCGGGCAGTGCGGGAAGCGCATCAAAATCAATCGCCGCCTGCGCCAATGCGCGACCATAGCGCATTTTCTGCCGCGACAAACCACAGGCGCGCAATGCATCGTCGGGTGCGTTTGCCACTGCCGCGGCCTCGGTCAAGCCCGCAGCCTCCAGCCGCCCCCAAATGGCATCGGCAGACGCAACAGATACCTGTTGGCTGACAATCGCATCATAAAGCGCCGCAAACCCGCCCGTCCTGCGCCGCAAAGGCAGCGGCCCGGTTTGCAGCAGCGCCTCAGCAAACCAAGGGTTGCGTTTGCCAAGCCAATCGGCTCCCTCGGCCACACAGGTATCTGATGTGATGATCCGTCCCGGCACTGTGCAACTCCTTTTCTGCGCAATTCCTAGCGGGTCCAATTGCAGGATGCCAGACGCCAAGGGTCATTTTGACCTTGAAGGCCCCGACCTAGGATCATACCCATTGCGGATGAGCATAAGCCAGACCCACCCCGCCGATGATGCCAAGACCCGCCGCAATATTTGGGTGCTGGTTGCAGCTCAAGCCGTGTTGGGCGCGCAGATGCCGATGGTGTTTACCATCGCAGGGCTTGCCGGACAGACGCTGGCAAGCAATCCCTGCTGGGCGACGCTGCCGATATCCTTCATGGTCATCGGGTCGATGTTGACGGCCACGCCGCTGTCGGCGCTGATGCAAAAATATGGCCGCCGCGCTGGGTTTGCGGTTGGCGCGATTGGCGGCATGTTGGGGGGCGCGATTGGTGCTTGGGGGCTGGTCAGCCAGTCTTTTGTGGCCTTTCTGATTGGTGCGTTGTTCACCGGGGTTTATATGTCGGCGCAAGGGTTTTACCGCTTTGCCGCCACCGACACGGCATCCGATGGCTACCGGCCCAAGGCGATTTCCTATGTCATGGCGGGCGGCTTGCTGTCTGCCGTGCTGGGCCCGCAGCTGGTGAAGGTAACGGTGGATGGCATGGTGGTGCCGTTTCTTGGCACCTATTTAGCCGTGATTGCGCTGAACGCCGTCGGAATATTCCTGTTCCTGCTGCTAGACATTCCAAAACCAAAACTACCCGTTGAAGGTGCGCCGCAGGGACGCAGCCGGATGGAGCTGATCCGCAGCCCAAAGATTGCCGTTGCGGTGATAGTGGGCACGGTTTCCTACGCGCTGATGAACCTTGTGATGACCTCGTCGCCGCTTGCCGTGGTGGGCTGTGGCTTTGCCAAAAGCAATGCGGCTGATGTGGTGACGGCCCATGTTCTGGCCATGTATGCGCCGTCTTTTTTCACCGGCCATATCATCGCGCGGTTCGGGGTTGAACGGGTGATGGCGACGGGCCTGGCCATTTTGGCGGCGGCCGGGGTGGTGGCATTTTCAGGCGTCACGCTGCCGCATTTCTTTGGGGCGCTGGTCTTGTTGGGGCTGGGCTGGAACTTTGGGTTCATCGGGGCCACGACGATGCTGGCGGGCGCGCATGGCGAGCCGGAACGCGGGCGGATGCAGGGGATGAACGATCTGATCGTGTTCGGGGGGGTCACGCTGGCGTCGATATCATCGGGCGGGCTGATGAACTGTTCCGGCGGCACGGTTCAGGAAGGCTGGCATGCGGTCAATCTGGCGATGCTGCCGTTTCTGGCGCTGGCAGGCGGGGCTTTGATTTGGCTGGCTTTGCAGGTGCGCGAACAGCAGACAAATGCGGCGGAGTAACACGCGTGATACGTGGTCTATTATGTTGATCACCAACATTATTCCAAGTCTTGCTAACTGTACCTTACGCATTTGAACAGCAAGGCAGGGCCATGATGCCCTGCCTTCCATAACTGTTCAGCGATCCATCTCAGTGCTTGGTCACGACCACCTCAAGATAATCGCCCGGTATCACCAAAGTGCCATCTTTGGCGCGGTTGAACCGTTCCGCGAGTGCCAGAAAGTCCTTTTCCAGCGCGGCTTGCTGCGGTTCTGGCAAGCTGGCAAAGGCCTTATGGACGGGACCATACCATGTGCGGAAAATATCCAGCCAGTGGGCCGCTGATTTGTAGCGAAAGGTAAAGATCCGGGGCGCTATGGCAACTGATCCGCCGCCTGCGAACATCTGGTCAAGCCGCGCTTGCGTGCCCCATTGTGACGGCGACTTTACGCCCGCCGCAGGGGGGATGTGACCGCCGATGGTTTTGAAAAGCTGACCGATAAACCCTTCGGGCGTCCAGTTCGCCATGCCAATTTTGCCACCCTTTTTACAAACACGCAGCAGCTCGGACGCGGCCTTGTCCTGATCAGGGGTGAACATCACACCAAAGGTCGACAGCACGGCGTCAAAGCTGGCGTCCTTGAACGGCAAGGCTTCGGCATCGGCGGGTTGGAAGGTGACTTTCAGCCCCTCGGCCTCGGCACGGGCGCGGCCACGGTCCAACAGCGAGGGCACATAGTCGGTCGAGGTGACATTGCACCAACGACGGGCGGCGGCCAGCGTGGCGTTGCCATTTCCGGCGGCCACATCCAGCACCTGCATGCCGGACCGCAAATCAACCGCTTCGCACAGGGTTTCGCCGACAATTTGCAGCGTCGTGCCGACAACGGCGTAATCGCCCGAGGCCCAAGCGCCCTGCTGGCGGGTTTTCAGGGCGGCAAGATCCGGGCTTGGTTGGGCGGCAGTCTGGGCGTCTGGTGCATGGGTAACTGACATCATCACTCTCCTGTTCTGTTGGGTTGAACCAGTCTGAACTATAGGTTTGGCCGTGGCGGTAAGGTTCAGATCGTAACCAAAGCAGCCGACCCGGTTAGATGCGCCAAGGCCTTGATTTCAAACCGTAGGGAACGCGTCTTGCTATGACTTTGGAGTAATTCTTTGATCGCCAACTAGTGTAGATACTGTAGTTTGCCGATACAGAAACTGGACCAATTATTCGGCTGCAAAAGAACTGCGACCCAGCCAGTCGGTTAATGTTATCGTAAGCGATTTGTCCCCAATCAGGGATATTTTGTCATGCGCAATTTCTGACTGAAAACTGGACAGGCCGATCCAAGCCGATGTCATCGCCCGCAGATCGGCAGAGATGTAAAGATCAACGTCATGGCCGGGGTCGCTGAGACACAGATCAACAGGCGCGCCGGGTTTGGCAATGACCCAATAGCTTTGCTCGGCTTTCGGCAATTCGGGATAGCTGAATTGAACCACGGTGCGCCGCTTGTCTGACCAGGCGTCGGTTTTGATCTTGCGCCGCATGTTCCACATCAACAGGCGCGCATCGAGATGTTCCAGCGTGACTTCGGCATCTATATTGCGATGCGCCCATTTGCCCAAGGCCTCGACAATTGGTTGCAGCTCAGTGGCGATGCTGGTGGTGGTATAGCTGATGTCACCGGCGCGGGGCTCGGATCTGAGGATCAGGCCGCGCGCCTCCATCTCTTTCAGGCGCTTGGACAGCAGGGTTGGCGACATGCCCGGCACGCCGCGGCGGATTTCGTTGAACCGGGTGGAGCCTGACCACATTTCGCACAAGATCAGCAGGGTCCAGCGCGGTTCCAGCACTTCGCAGGCCTTGGCGACCGGGCAGAACTGACCGTAACTGTCGTTTGACATGGGATGATCCTCTGGCCGTAAGTATGAGCAGGCGAGAACGCGCGTCTAGTCCTTCAACTGTACCAGATTTTCGGGGAAAGGTGGCAAACGATCCTGAACACTGACCGCGATGGGCCACAGTCAGCTTACCAACGCCCGGTCAGTCCCCGCCATGCAAGGCTACCCCTACGGGCGAATTCAGATTGCTGGAGACGGTTTTCGGTGACTGCGGCGGGGTCTTTTGCGGCGAGGGTCAGCAGGGCGTGCGTTTGCCATGCAGGGTACAATGCCGGGGCGGCGAAGCGAGGGATGGCCGCGCGGGTGTTTTGGGCGTTGGACAGGCGGACAAGGCCTGTTTCGGCGAGGTTTGCGATGGCGGTCGGGCTGGCGTCAGGCAAAGGCACCCTGCCCCGAGCGGTCAGGTCGGGAACAGCGCGGAAGTAGGTGGCAAGGGCGGTGGCCCAGCCTGCATTTCTTGCCGTTTGTTCGGCCGTGTCGGGGGCATCAAGGGATTTTGCGGCAAGCCACATCAG
>JANOFE010000155.1:0-1763 GCA_031413495.1 Pseudorhodobacter sp.
CAGGTGCGGTGCGCGACACCGTGCATGTGCCACCGATGGGCATGGTGACGGTCGCGGTGGATGCAGGCGAAGCTGCGCGGTGGATGCTGCACTGCCACCACATGCCCCACCTTTCGACGGGCATGATGACGGAGTTCGCAGTATCGGCCTAAAAGCCGCCGAGGCCCGCAGTATGCCTGCGGGCCTCGGCCCTTTTCGCAGGAGATAGGCAATGACGCGATTCTTTGGACGACGCGCCGTTCTTGCGGCACTGGCCATGCCATTCGTCACGCAGCGCGCACACACGCGCGCGCCCTTTCGACTTCGTGGGGACCCGCAGCCTTTGCTCTCGCCCCCGATCGTGGACGAGTCAGGGCGCGACCGGCGTCTCGAAGACTTCGGGAGCCGTGTGATTCTCTTGAACATCTGGGCAACATGGTGCCCGCCGTGCCGGGAAGAAATGCCAATGCTCGACCGACTTCAGGCGCGGATCGGCGGCGCAGATTTCATGGTGCTGCCTCTTTGCATCGATGATGCGGGAATTGACAGGGGGCGGCGTTTCTACAATGAGATTGGCATTGCGAATTTGTCATTGTTCTGGGCTGAATCCCTTCGTGTTCAACTGGCCCTCGCCTTTGTCGGACTTCCGACGACGCTACTGATCGACCGAGAAAGTCGTGAGATCGGGCGCCTGCAAGGCCCGTTTGATTGGGACAGTGATGACGCCGCCACCCAGATCCGTGGTCTCCTTTAACCTCTGGTCGCTCAGGCGGATGGATAGCTGGTGAACACTTTCAAACTGCCATCGCGCTTGATCAGAAGCACGTCATATGCGTCGCGGCTGTCTTCTGAACCCATGCCTGGCGAGCCGTAGGGCATGTCTGGCACAGAAAGTCCAAACGCATCCGGTCTTTCGACGAGCAACCGGCGGATGTCGGCAGCGGGAACATGTCCTTCGAGCACATACCCGTCGACGGTTCCTGTGTGGCAAGAGAAGGCTTTTACCGGGACCCCGTGGTCCATCTTGTAGCGGATCAACAGGGTCCCCATCGAGACTTCATCAGTCACTGTGAAGCCTTGCTCGCGCAGGTAGTCGACCCAAGCTTCGCAACATTCACAACCGCGCCCTTTGACGACATGAATGGGGGGCTCTACCTGCGAATTCGCAAAGTCTACTGGCAAGGCCCAGAAGGCCGCCGCAGCAAGCATAAATTCACGTCGTTTGACCAGCAATCCCGTCATCCCCGATCCTCCATTTTGGCCGACTTGAAGCCGGTCTCTTTTCGCCAAGTTGTAAGAGCATTCAGATCGTCAACTGAAGCGATCTCCTGAGCAGAAAGGGCCTCGCGATCCGTCGGATCGATGGGCCGACCGTCCACACGAACTTCATAGTGAAGGTTTGGTCCACTCACGAGCCCTGTAGCTCCGACGGCTCCGATCCTGCTCCCGGCCTTTACCCTTGTTCCCTGTTCCGCCGTGTCGGTGATTTCCGACAGATGAGCATATCGCGTCACGACGCCACCGCCATGATCAATATCAACCGTCAAGCCGTACCCGCGAATCGTCCCGGCAAAGATGATGCGGCCCGCCCCGGTTGCTGACACTTCGGTCCCTACAGGCGCTGCATAGTCGATACCGGTATGCATCCGTACCCCGCCCAGCACAGGATGATTGCGCCTGCCAAAGACAGAGGAAAGACGCGCCCCAAGGATTGGCGCAGCGGAGCGTTGGACGGCTTCTCCATCCTCAAAAACGATAACTGGCCCTGCAGCGTCAGACGCTAC